>CAYPKH010000020.1:0-11927 GCA_964411245.1 uncultured Nitrospina sp. | reverse complement strand
GGAGATACATTCCTCCAGTCCCCGTTGGGGCACCCAGGACCGGAAGAACCGCACCAGGGGTTGGATGTTCAGCCATGAAAAAAACAGCCCCAGCAACAAACCGATGTAAAACCTGTAGCGGCCTTTCCTGTCCTTGCCGATGATTTCCCACCCGAAGAGTATCACGTTTTTGAAATTGCGCTGGTAGCGGTAATGGTACATCTTTTGAATATAATGCCGGTTGCCGATTTGAACGGGCTTGACCAGATGCAAATTGTTGATCCGGTACCGTTGTTCTTTTAGATGCAGGTACGCCATCCGGATTCCCGGTTTTCCCGGTTCGGGATAAAACGCCCGCAGACTTGCTTCCGGAGTCAGTCCCAGCACCTGATCGTAATTTTCCAGATCGCTGCTTTGAACGAAATAATCGATTTCGTGCGGGGTGATCAGCGGCGAATCGCAGGGTACCACCAGAACCGCTTTGTCCCGATAAGGCGAATTCTCCAGTGCCTGTTCCGGCGCCTCTTCCGGCAGGGTGCTCAAAAAACCGTGCCAGACGTTTTCATAAAGATTGCGTTTTTGTTCCAGGACACGAATGGGCTTCGGACGCTCGGAATCGATCCCGTCGGTCTCCATGTGTTCCAGGATTTTTTTCTTCAGGCCGATGATGGTGATGCTCCGGACCGATTTCGCTTTTTGCAGAGCTTCGATCACGTAGCTGATCACGCACTTCCCCTCGATCGGCAGGAAGGCCTTGTGCCGGTGATTCACCTTGTAGCTGTCTTTACCCTCCCCGGCGACCAATAGGGCATCGTATTGTTTCAATTCCATGGTCACGTCCCTGCTGGGTCTTTAATGATAAACACCTGATTATATAATATTAAACCTGCAAATGATGATCTAAATGCGCGTTTGGCCCAATTCTCCAAAAGGACTGAAAATCAAAGTGATTTTTTGCTTTAAGGCGATTTTGGGCCTTGATCTCCTTCAGATTTTTGATTATATACACATAGTTCATCCGTAACCGCTCTCCGACGGGAACCGTTCATTTCATGTCTTCCGACGCACCGCTGAAAACCACCCCGCTTTTTGAGGTCCACCGGAAACTCGGTGGGAAAATGGTTCCCTTCGCCGGATGGCACATGCCCATCCAATACGCCGGGGTTATCCAGGAGCACCGGGCGGTGCGCGAGGGGGTGGGCGTGTTCGACGTCAGCCACATGGGCGAAATTGAGGTGCAGGGCCGCGCAGCGAAACCGTTTCTCCAGAAACTGCTGACCAACGACATGGACCGCCTCGACAACGGCGGTATCCTGTATTCGCTGATGTGCTATGAAAACGGCGGGGTGGTCGACGACCTGCTGGTGCACCGGTTCGATGAGGACCATTATTTCCTGTGCATCAACGCCTCCAATACGGACAAGGATTTCGAGTGGGCCCAGCGCCTGGCGAAAGAGTTCGACGTGCAGGTGGACAACATCAGTGACCGCACCGCGCAGTTGGCGGTTCAGGGTCCGAAGGCCGAGTCCCTCCTCCGGAAGCTGACCGATGTGGCTCTGGGCGATCTGTCTTACTATCGTTTTCAGAAAGGTGCGGTATGCGGTGTGGAGTGCATCATCGCCCGCACCGGTTATACCGGTGAAGACGGGTTTGAACTTTACCTGGACGCAGGCCAGGCGGTCCCGGTATTCGAAACATTGTTGGAGGCGGGACGGGAATACGATCTGCAACCCATCGGCCTGGGCGCGCGCGATACCCTGCGGCTGGAAATGGGCTACGCCCTGTACGGGCAGGAAATCGATGCCGACCGCTCGCCCCTGGAAGCGGGCCTCGGCTGGGTCATCAAACTCAACAAGGCCGATCCGTTTGTGGGGCAGGAGTCGCTTAAAAATCAAAAGGATAAAGGTATATCGCGGAAACTGGTCGGGGTCCGCCTCAGCGCGCGCGGCGTGCCCCGGTCGCATTACAAAGTGTTGCATGACGGCCAGCCGGTGGGCGAGGTGACCAGCGGCACCTTCTCGCCGTCCTTGAATACCGGGGTGGCCTTGTGTAATGTACCCACGGCAATGTCCAAACCCGCCACGCGGCTGGACATCGAAATCCGCAACACGGCGGGTGCGGGAGAAGTGGTGGCTCTGCCCTTCGTTCCCAGCCGGGTGAAAAAAAAATAAAACTTCCAAACCGCAGCGCCGACGGCGCGCCGCGGTTCGGGTCACTATTTTCCGTCACACTGGAACAACGACAAGGAGGAAAGGATGGAGGTCCCGAAAGATCTTCGGTATACACGCGAACATGAATGGCTGAAAGTGAATGGGTCCCAAGGAGTGGTCGGCATCACCCATTTTGCACAGGACCTGCTGGGCGACGTGGTGTTTGTGGAGGTGCCCGCTCCGGGAACCGAACTGAAACAGGAAAACACCTTCGGGGTGGTGGAGTCGGTCAAAACCGTGTCCGATCTGTATGCCCCGGTCAGCGGCAAGGTGGCCGCCGTCAACAAGGATCTGGAAGCCAACCCGGAGTGGGTGAATCAGGAACCTTACGGCAAAGGCTGGATGATCGAAATAGAACTGTCCGATCCCGGACAGACCGAAAGTTTGCTGTCGGCAGACGATTACGAAGCGTTCATCAAGGAACAGCAGGGATAATTTCATCCCGCATCCCCATCACCCATGCGCTATATCCCGCACACGCCCACCGATATCCGGGACATGCTCTCCGCCATCGGCATTGAGGAGTTGGAGGAGTTGTTCCACAGCATCCCGGACGCGTTGCGTCTCGAGGCCCCGCTGAATCTGCCGGCGGCCCTGCCCGAGGCGGACCTGGTGCAGACTCTGAACCGCTTGGGCCAACGCAACCTCAACCTGGAAGAAGGCGCGGTGTTTCTGGGGGCGGGGGCGTACCGGCATTTCACGCCGGCTCTGGTCAACCACCTGCTCCTGCGCGGCGAGTTTCTGACCAGCTACACCCCCTACCAGCCGGAGGTGAGCCAGGGCACTCTGCAGGCCATCTTCGAGTTTCAGAGTTTCGTTTGCATGTTGACGGGCATGGAGATCGCCAACGCATCGATTTACGACGGCGCGTCGTCGCTGGCGGAAGCGGTGCTCATGGCGCACCGCGTCAACAGCCGCAACGAGGTGCTGATGGCCCGTACCGTCCATCCTGAATACCGGCAGGTGGTGGCGACCTACACGCGCGGCATCGATTTTAAAATCACCGAGGCGCCGTATCAGGAAAACGGCCAGACCGATCTGGAATTTATCAAGCAACAGGTGACCGACGACACCAGTTCGGTGGTGATCCAGTCGCCCAACTTTTTCGGCATCGTGGAGCAGTACGCGGAACTGGGGAAATTTCTGAAGGCAAAGGAAACCCTGTTGATCGTGGTGGTGGCGGAGGCGACGTCCCTCGGCATCCTCAAACCTCCGGGCGAGCGCGGGGCGGATATCGTCGCCGGCGAAGGGCAGGGCTGGGGACTGCCGGTGGCTTTCGGCGGACCCTATGTCGGATTTTTCGCAACCCGGGAACCGTTTTTCCGGCAGGTCCCGGGCCGCATCGTGGGCGAGACGGTCGACCGCGAGGGCCGGCGTTCCTACGCGCTGACGCTGGCGACGCGCGAACAGCACATCCGCCGCGAAAAGGCGACGTCCAATATTTGTACGAATCAGGGACTGTGCGCGCTGGCGGCCACGATTTATCTGGCGACGATGGGCAAGCAGGGCGTCCGCGCGGTGGCCCTCCAGAACCTGAAGACCGCCGACCACCTCAAAAACAAACTCCAGAAACTGAAGGGATTCGGCCTCCGGTTTCCGGCGGATACCTACAATGAATTCGTGCTGGAATGCCCCGGCCCGGCGACGGCCATTCACGAGCAACTATTGCAGGAGAAAATCGTCGCCGGCCTGCCGCTGGGGGATTTCTATCCGGAATTGGAAAACTGTCTGCTCCTTTGCGCCACCGAAATGAATTCCGCGGAGTCCCTCGACCGCCTGGCGGCTCAACTGGGAGCCCTTTAGGAAGTCGCCGGATAGGAGGGTATTCCACCGGCGGGCCACTCTTTCGGGGTGTCAAGCAAGGGGGCCCACTTCAAGGAAATTGCAAAACTTTCGGGAAATAGCGGGTTTTTTTGATGTACAAACCGCAAATTTAGATTATCATTTAAGGAATTAACCACGTCCCAGTGGTTTTCTATCCAGGTCATTTACGACCTTAACCATGTATTCAGGAGGAAAACACGCATGGCCACCAAAAAGTCCGGCAGCAATAACAAGCCACCCACCAAATCGGAAGTACTGAATCATATCGCTTCAGAAACAGGATTGACCCGCAAGGAAGTCGCCAGTGTATTCGACGCCCTTGGGGGAATGATTAGCAAATCGCTCTCGTCGCGCGGACCAGGCCTGTTCAACGTGGTGGGAATGATGAAGATCAAAGTCGTCAAGAAACCGGCGACAAAAGAACGTCCGGGCATCAATCCTTTTACCGGCGAAGCAACCATCTTCAAGGCCAAGCCCGCCCGCAAGGTGGTCAAAGTTCAGCCGCTGAAAGCCCTGAAAGACATGGTGTGACCGAGCCTCATCACACCGCAACACCCCATCACCCAACACAACAGCAAGCTCAAGGCACTCCCCCGCCTTGAGCTTGTTGTGCGAAGAATAACCCGCCCCTAATTCTAGCCTTAGCTTTTGACCATCTGCTCTCTAAATAAAAAGGATTGTTCAAAAATATTTACTTAAATATTATTTAATTTTGTCTATCAATTCTTCGGCGGGGTAGGTGAGGATTTCGGAGAGGGTGGGGTGGTAATGCGGCATGGTGAGCAGGTCTTTGACGGTGCCTTTAAAGTACATGACGGCTATCAGTTGGTGGATCAGCTCGCCCGCTTCGGGACCGGTGATATGGCCGCCGATGATTTCACCGCTTTTGGGATCGCACAACAGCTTCACATGACCGTGCGTTTCGCCCAGGCACAACGACTTGCCATGATCGTTGAACGGATACGATGCGGCAAGATATTCGATCTTTTTTTCCCGGCAGTCTTTTTCCGTGTAACCGACACTGGCCAACTGCGGATCGGTGAACACCACGTTGACAGTGAGGCGTTCATCGATCTCCCTGGGCGCCTGATCGGGATGCGTGGCGTTCCAGGCCGCCACCTCGCCCTGCTGGATGGCGATATGCACCACCTCGTGCAGGCCGTTGACGTCGCCCACCGCAAAGATATGCGGCTGGCTGGTCCGCATGGCGCAATCGACGCCGATGCCCCATCGGTTTATGGCGACTCCCGCCGCCTCGAGGTTCAGCCCGCCGGTGTTGGGGCGGCGTCCCAGCGCATCGAACAGGATTTGTGCGGATACGGTTTTCTCTTTCTCCTCATGCAGGAACCGCACGGTTTTATTTTTGCCGTCGGAGGCCACCTGCTGTAACTGCGTGCCGGTATAAACGGTCATGCCCTCTTCACGGAACCGCGCTTCGATGGGCCGCGCCAGGTCTTCATCGGTGAACGACAGAATCTGCGGACTCCGTTGGATCAAGATCACCTGTGTGCCGAGGCGTTGATAAAACTGCGCGAGTTCGGCGGCCACCGGTCCTGCGCCCAGCACGATCATCGTTTGCGGCAGGTCCTTCAACTCCAGCACGTCGTCGCTGGTGATGGTGCCCGTTTCCTCGAGGCCGGGAACGGGAATCCGGCCGATCACCGAGCCGGTGGCGATGATGAACGATTTCGCGGACAGCCGCTGGCCCCCGGCTTCGATTTCGTGCGGCGACACGAAGGCGGCTCGGTCTTCTATCAAGGTAAAGCGGGAGTCTTTGAGCTGGCGGATGCGGTAATCGGCGAATTCGCGGATGAGCCGGTCCTTGCGGTCGATGATGGCCGGCAAGTCGGCTTGGAGGTCCGAGGCGGACAGGCCGAACTCTCCCGCCCGCCGCATGAGCGCCATGACGTTGGACGAACGCAGGATGGTCTTGGTGGGCATGCACCCGCGCAGGATGCAGAGTCCCCCGAGCGGGCCGGGATCGACGATCGCCACCCTGCCGCCGGCCGACTGCGCAATATCCGCCGCGGCATACCCGGCGGAGCCGCCGCCGATGACGATGACATCGTAATCCATGGAACGAGTCTGGGTGAGGTGTTAGTGAGGGCCCGGCGCGTTACTCGAAATCTTCCGGCGACAGTTTAAATTCCGTGTAGCATTCCTGGAGCAGGCTTCCCGCCGTTTCCACCATGTGCAACTCCTGCTGTTCCTCGAACAGTTTCTTGGCGAGGCGCAGGTGATGGATGGCCTCCTTCCCCTGCTTGACGGAATAATGCACCGTCGCCAGGTTGCTGTGAGCGCGGGCGAAGTTGGGATTGATCTTGAGGGCCTCCTGGTAATGTTTGATCGAGTCCTCGATCATGTTCAGCAGGTTGCAGATGAACGCCAGGCTGTAATGGGCCATGACGTCATCCGGCTTCAGTTCCACCGCTTTCTGATAGCAGGGCAGGGCCTTGGCATTTTGCTGAAGTTTGCCGTAACGGCTTCCCAGGTTGAACCAGGCCCGGAAGTGATCGGGGTCCAAATCCACCGCCTTTGCGTAAGCGGCGATGGCGCTCTCGTTGTCCTCCGCCCGGCCCAGCGTCAGTCCCTTCTGGAACCAGCCCTCGGCGTTTTCCGGCGTTATCGACTCAGTCGTCATCGGGTCATCCTTCTATGAGAAAGTTTCAAAAGTGGATATCCATTGTCGGTTGAGAATGACCGATATGCTACCGGGTTCAGGGGCCATTTGCAACCTCCGGGGGGGCCCGGGAAAGCGGTCATCCGGCCCCTCCGGACAGGAATTTGCGGCCGGCCCCTTGACCCGGGGCGAAAAATGATTTTAAATGACGGGCTCCAAAGACACGTCAATCAACCCGTGGCATTGAAGGACCGAAAACAATGGCCGTTATCGAACCGGGCACCGAGGAGGAACAACGGCTCCTGGCCCGCTGGATCAAAAGAGGAGAGGAATTGATTGTGGGAACTTCCGCCATGGGGGAGTCTTATCTGGACCCCAATGTGAGGCGCAACGAAGAGGTGCAGAAACTGACCGAGGATTACGTGAAATATGATCACGAGGTAGCCGCGCAACTGCCTCATTTGAAGGGGCGGTTCCGGTGGGATCTGGAAAAGTATTACCGCGACCATTTCGGCCCGTACCTGCCCAAGGAGTGAGTTTCCAACATGTCTGAAGTCCGCATCCTAGACCTGGCCGACGCTCCCGGTGAAGAGCGCGGCAAACGAGTCGAATTCGCTCACCCCTATACCGAAATCCCCTATGCCCTGGGGGTTTTTTTCGCCAAGGACCGCTATTGGGCCATCACCGACCAGTGCAAAAAATGCGGATCCGGCTTGGGGGAGGGAACGGTGAATGGCATGTACGTCCTGTGCTCCCGGGAACAACACCCCTGGCACATCAAAACCGGCCTCTTCAAATTCGACCGTACGCAATCCACCCCCATCTACCGCATCACCGTCAAGGACGAAGGCCTGTATATCGAAATTTAAAAATTTGTTTTTTAGACAGGTTGACAAGATAAAAATCGGATTAAGGGACCAGGGACCAGGGAAAGAGGAAAACCTGTCACCCTGAGCCTGTCGAAGGGGGACAAGGGGTTATGCTTCGACACAGTCGGTTCTGAGCTTGTCGAAGGACTCGGCATGACATCACAAAGGAAAGAATCCGGGTTTCAAATGAGCAAGAGAGTTACTCTCCCTGCCATGGGGCCAGCTCCACGGAATTGCCGTCGGCATCGAAGATCTTTTTATCCTGCAGACAGATTTGAACGAACTTGATAGCCAGCTCTTGGGTCTGCCGGGTGTCCTCGCCATACACATTGAACTCCTTGCCCAGCAACTCCGGAGATTCGATCCGGCAATAATAATCCTGGCTGTCCGGCGTCTCGAACGGGCCTTCAATTTTCAGACTGAAGGGCCGCCGCTGTCCGTGTTCCTGAACAAAGGCGGTCAAATAGTAGGAGTCGCTCATGGTATTTTCCAAAAGGCTCGGGGTGGGGGTCTTTAATTGAAAATTACATATAACAGTTTGTATCAAGTGATAATCCCCAATACCGGCCCGAACCTCAAGTTAAAAACGGGTTCTTAACCGACCTATTATCCCAAATTAATGTGGAAAACGTGTTGAAACTCTGTCAAGATTCTGCAACAAAATCAGGTTAAATGATTGAGGGGAAAAGGTTTGACTTTATATCGATTAGACGACCTTTTTAATTCACAGCTGTGGAAAACTTTCCGGATTTTTTTTAAAAAGGTCTGGAAATTAAAGCATGAAAGGATATAACGGGGAAACGGAGTGGTGAATTCCTGATCGAAATAAGACGCTCGGCTAGCGCCGCCAGGCGTGAAATTTCCGGATGAAATTCAAAAGGCCCGTCGGCGCGTGGGCTTTTTTCCAGAGTCCGGCGGCGTATTTGTTGGCCTCCGCCATGGTCGGATAAATATGGATGGTTCCCAGGATTTGGTTCAGGCCGAGGCCTTGCTTCATGGCCAGCACGTATTCGGCGATCAAATCGCCGGCGTGGTAACCGACGATGGTGACGCCCAGAATTTTGTCCTTGCCGGGCGCGGTCAGCACCTTCACATACCCCTTGTCCTCACTGTCGGCGATGGCGCGGTCGAGATCGTCGATGCCATACGTCACCATCTCGTAAGAGATGCCCTGTTCCTTCGCGTCTTTTTCATTGAGGCCGACCCGCGCCACCTCAGGATCGGTGAACGTACACCAGGGGATGACACTGTAATCCACCTTGAATTTTTTGAACGGACTGAACAGCGCGTTGACGGCGCAGTACCAGGCCTGGTGCGCGGCGGTGTGGGTGAACTGAAACGGACCCGCCACGTCGCCACAGGCGTAAATGTTCTTGTGAGTGGTCGTTCTTAAATAGGAATCGACCTCCACCGTGCCGCGCGGCTCCAGTTGCACGCCGATCTCTTCCAAACCGAAGCCCCGGGCGTTGGCGGCGCGGCCCACCGCGATCAACACCTGATCGAACTCCAACCAGTCGGTGCGGTCCTCTTTTTCCACCAGCATGTATTGTTTGCCGTCCTGCACCACCACTTCCTTGCACCTGGAGTTGACGCGCACGTCGATGCCTTCGGCGATAAATTTTTGCCGCACCGTGCGGCTGGCTTCTTCGTCTTCGCGGATCAGGATGTCCGGCAGCATCTCGACCACGGTCACTTCGCTTCCCAGCCGCGCGAAACATTGCGCCAGTTCGCACCCGATGGGACCGCCGCCCCCCACCACCAGTTTTTTCGGCAACTCGCGCAGCTTCCAGAGGGTGTCCGTGGTCAGGAAGTCCACCTGGTCGAGTCCGGGAATCGGCGGCACCGCCGGCCGCGCGCCGGTGGCGATGATGATGGTCTTCGTGGTCAGCGTCTGGCCGTTGACCTGCACCTCGTGCGGGGAGATGATTTTCGCAGAGCCGGTATAGCAATCCACACCCAGTTTCGTGTAACGCTCGATGCTGTCGTGCGGCTCCACTTTTTGAATGACGTTCTGCACGCGCTCCATTACATCGGCAAACTCGAAATCGACTTGCGCCGACTTCAGACCGAAGTCCCGCGACCGTTTGATATAGGACAGAATTTGCCCGGTGCGAATGAGGGCTTTGCTGGGAACGCAACCGGTGTGCAGGCAATCGCCGCCCATCTTGTGTTTTTCGATCAGCGCGACTTTGGCCTTGAGGACCGAGCCGATATAAGCCGACACCAGCCCCGCCGAGCCCGCGCCGATCACGATGATGTTGTAATCCTTCTTCGCCATAGGAATAGAGCAATCTTTATATATTTATAATAAATAGTCTAGGAAAATAGTCGCCATTGTACCCCAATCCTTACACCGCCGGAACATGGAACATGGAGCACGGGACAGGGAGGATGGAAAAAATGGAGGTTAGCGGCCCGCGTCAGCGTGCCGCAATTTGCCCCTGCGGCTCGCCGTTATTCCCATTCGATGGTGCCGGGGGGTTTGGAGCTGATGTCGTAGACAACGCGGTTGATGCCTTTGACTTCGTTGATGATGCGGTTGGAGATTTTTCCCAACAACTCATAGGGCAATGGCACCCAGTCGGCGGTCATGCCGTCGCTGCTGGTCACCGCGCGCAGGGCGACGACGTTCTCATAGGTGCGCGCGTCGCCCATCACGCCCACCGTTTTCACGGGTAGCAGGACCGCGAACGACTGCCAGATTTCCTTGTAGAGTCCCGCCCCCTTGATTTCCTCCAGAATGATCTTGTCCGCCTCCTGCACCATGGTGATCCGCTCCGGCGTCACCTCGTCGATGATGCGGATGGCGAGCCCCGGTCCGGGAAACGGTTGGCGGGAGATGATCTCGTCGGGCATGCCCATCTCGCGTCCCAGCGCGCGCACTTCGTCCTTGAACAATTCGCGGAGCGGTTCCACCAGTTCCAATTCCATATCCTCCGGCAGGCCCCCGACATTGTGGTGCGACTTGATCACCGCCGACGGTCCCTTAAAGGAAACCGACTCGATCACGTCCGGGTACAGCGTGCCCTGCGCCAGGAATTTGAAATCGCCGGCCTTCTTCGCCTCCTCCTCGAACACGTGGATGAAGATGTTGCCGATGATCTTGCGTTTCTGTTCCGGGTCGGTCACGCCTTTCAGTTTTTCCAGGAATCTCTGCGATGCGTCGACCACCATCAGGTTCATGTGAAAATGTTCGCGGAAAGTTTCCTCGACCTTTTTGCGCTCGCCGGAGCGCAGAAGCCCGTTGTCAACGAAGATACAGATCAGCCGGTCGCCGATCGCCTTGTGCAGAAGCACGGCGACGACGGAGGAGTCGACCCCGCCGCTCAGCCCACACAGCACTTTGCCGTTCCCGACCTGATCCTGGATTTTTTTGATCGCGTAATCGGCGAACGATTCCACCTTCCACAGCGGTTGACATTTGCAGATATTAAACAGAAAGTTCCGGATTATTTTGATGCCTTCCGGGGTGTGGACCACCTCCGGGTGAAACTGCAGGCCGTAAATTTTGTCGATGGCGTTTTCCATCGCAGCCACGGGGGAGTTGTCGGTAAACGCCGTGGCCTTGAACCCTTTCGGCAGTTTGGCGATGCGGTCGCCGTGGCTCATCCACACCACCGATTTGCTGTGGACGTCCTTGAACAGATGGGAAAACACTTTGACCATCAACTCGGCCCGCCCGAACTCGCGTTCCTTTGCGGGGTTGACTTTGCCCTCCAGCAGGCGGGTGATCAACTGCATTCCGTAGCAGATGCCGAGCACCGGCACCTTCAGCTTGAACAGTTTGCGGTCCACCAGCGGCGAGTCTTTTTCCATCACGCTGCCGGGTCCGCCGGAGAGGATGATGCCCTTCGGTTGGAACGCCTCGATGGTTTTGAAATCGACCGTGCAGGGGTGGATTTCGCAATATACCTGGCACTCGCGCACCTTACGTGCGATGTTCTGGGTGTACTGCGACCCGAAATCGAGGATCAGGATTTTCTGATCGTGGATGTCCTGCGTTGCGCTCATCGGGAGAACAAGGTTCTATTCATTAGAATAAATAAAAAAACCAACGGGACCGTTGGTTCCCAAACTTCAAGTTCGATGTGGCCCGCCGGTTTATTCGATATTGTAATTAGGGGATTCCTTGGTGACGATCACGTCGTGCACATGGCTTTCCCGCAGGCCGGACGGGGTGATCTTGATGAACGTGGTCTGGGTGCGGAGTTCCTGAATGGTTTTGCACCCGCAATAACCCATGCCGGCCCGCAATCCGCCCAGCAGCTGGTGGGCGGTGAACTCCACTGAACCCCGGTAGGGAATGCGCGCCTCGACGCCTTCCGGCACCAGTTTGCTTTCGTTGAGTCCCCGTTGCTGGAAGTAGCGGTCGCTGCTGCCATCGGACATGGCGCCGATCGAACCCATGCCGCGGTACTCTTTATA
>CAYPKH010000019.1:0-11992 GCA_964411245.1 uncultured Nitrospina sp. | reverse complement strand
TCTATAAACACTACCCAAAGACGTAAGAGCGGTGTACTCTGCTCCTTTACTCGGACGCCCTTGCGGTGGGCGGTTCTGTGGTTGCCCCCTGCAGGGAAATGGAACAGGGAGGACGAACCATGCAGCTCATTCTACAACGCAGCCAAAAATCAGGCATGATAGGGAAAGTGACTTTCGCTTTAGACGCGAGGGCACGGCTATCAGATGACGAAACTGGGTACGTGAGAAAGTATAAGATGGGGAAGGAGGTACTCTATCATAAGGCAAAGATTAGCGAGGGCGCAATTTTGAGTGACCGCTTCGGGGGGTTTGCTGGCCTTGCCGCGACACTTGCCGCCAAGGCGCTCGATCTCACGATCACCGTAGACAGTCTCGTAAAGGGACAGCACGTTGAGTGCAAAGATATTATAGAAATGCGTGCTGCCGAGGAACAGCTAAAAGAGGCGTGCGGAGTGTTCAAGGAGGTGCTTGAGAGTGCGGCGCACTTTGAGGGAGAAGAGGTCATTGAGTTTTAGGTTTCTCTGACCGCCTCATTGGGAGTGGCAAGTCATGGGCGTCTTTTCTGAATTCCTCTCTGGTTTTCGAGACACCTATGGCAAGACCTCAAGAAGTCTTAACGCATTAGGCGATGTCTTCACCGGCTCCTCTATGAAGGGCCGCACCATCAGAAACGCAGAGGAGCGAGACCGGCGGGAGACGCAGAAGCTCTATAGGCAGGTGAAAGCGGCCAATTTCCGGCGGCGATGACCGCATCGAAATCGCCGGCAGTAATCTCAACGCCCGCTCGTATGTCGGGCGATTCAACTTCAAGGGCTCGGACCAGCAGAAAAAAGTAGGCGACCTCTCCGGCGGCGAACGCAACCGGGTTCATCTCGCCAAACTGCTGAGGCGCGGCGGCAACGTGCTCCTTCTCGACGAACCGTCGAACGATCTCGACGTCACCACGCTCGGCAATCTCGAAAATGCGATTCTCAATTTCAACGGATGCGTGATGGTGATCTCGCATGACCGGTTTTTCCTCGACCGCATTTGCACGCATCTCCTGGTATTCGAAGGGGAAAGCAGGGTAAGATGGTTCGAAGGGAATTTCGAGGCCTATCAGGAAACCCGGGAAAAAGAACTCGGCGGGCGCGAAGAAAACCGCCGCTCCAAATACAAAAAACTCACCATCATGTGAAGGAGAGAAGATGCGACGTGCGATCGCCATGTGGGTAACAGCGATTATAGGGGGCGCCCTTTTATTGCCCGGCGCGATCTTTGCCGACGTGTTTGAGGCCCGGGCTTCGGATTCCGCGGTCAAAATGATTCGCTTCCCGCAGTCCTTGACTGTCATTTGGAACCGCCCCTCACCGGCCACCGGCAAATTCGATTCGATTCTCGGCGATCCCGCAACCTTGAAACGCACCCTGCGCAAAATCGATCCGGCCCGCATCGCCCCTGCGGCCCTGGGGGATGAGTTCATCGGAACGGTGACGCGCGAGGCGCTGGACCGCCTGGGCAAAAAGTACAACGTCGATCTCCTGCTCGTCTTTCGCCGCGAGGTGGTGGACGAGCGCCCCGATTTCATCCAACTCCGCAACCGCGCACGGGTCTATCTCGTCCGCCAGCGAAAACTGTTGATCGTTCCCGCCAACGAAACCGCAACGGATTTCAATGAAAATAATTGGAAGGAAAAGATCGGGGAAATCAACCGGCAAGGGTTGAAGCAACTGGCGGAGGACGCGCGCAAGGTGATCCACTCCCACAAATTCGAGAAACGCCGCTCCAATTATTGAGCGCCGGTTTTCTTCTGCTCGAAATGGCGGATGTAGAGAATCAGTTTCCAGATTTCATCGTCGGACAGAAATTTATAGGCGGGCATGCCGGCGGCGGGCGAACCGTTCTTGATGATCCAGAACATCTGCCCGTCGGAAATATCCTTCATGGTTTGCGAGCAGGTGAAGTTGCGCGGCAGGACGGCCAATCCCTGCGCCATCATGCCGAAGCCGTTGCCGGTCGGTCCGTGGCAAATCTTGCACGGGCTGGGTTCCGCCGTCCACTGGTAGAGCGATTCCCCCTGGATGAAAGTTTCCGCATTGGATTCGGCAGGGTTTTTCAGTTTTAAAAATTTGCCGGGCGCCTGGGGAGCGGCCCGGGTTTGGGGACAGATGCCGCTCCCGGCGCGGCCCATGCCGTGATGCAACTGGTGACGTTCGTGACGGCCGCCGTGGGGACGGCCCTGATGCATGGCCAACTGCAGATTCTCCACGGAGGAAACCTCGACAGCCGGTGAAGACTCCGGCTCCGCCGCTCCCCAAAAAATCAAGAGGCCCGTTAAAACGAAAACCCAAGTTGCTTTAAAGTTCATGTGACCATCCCATAAAAATTAAAAACTATTCCTTTTTGGAAAAGCTTCTGAGGTACAGGATTAACTGCCACACCTGGTCATTCTCGAGGTAATTGAACGAGGGCATGGCGGTTCCCGGCGAACCGTTTTTGATGATCCATAACAACTGCCCGTCGGGAATGCCCTCCATGGTGCGGATACAGGTGAAATTTCTCGGTTTCGGTTTCACGCGGTGGAACAGGATGCCCAGTCCATTGCCGCTGATGCCATGGCAAATCCGGCAGGCGCTGGGCTTGGCGTCCACCTGAAACAGGGTTTTGCCGGCCAGAATATTCTGCGGCGTGGCCGCAAGCGGATTCTTCAGTTGCAGAAACTCCTCCGGTGCGGTCACGGTGTTGCGCGGTTGCGGGCAGATGCCCGAGGTCCCATCGTGGCCCTTTTCATGCTTAGCTAACGCGGGACCGGGGAGAACCAGCCCGCCCAGTACCATTGATAACAAAACGACGCGCCATGGCACCACCCAACGCTTTCCAATATGGGTTCGCACTTCACCACCTCATTTTTCATCGGCGTCGGTCATCCCCGGAAGTTCGGGCATGGCGACCTTGAGGGGTTCGCCATCGAGCGCCTTCAGAAACTCGATCAGATCCAGCACTTCCTGATCGCTTAGCTCCAATGGCGTGATTAAAGCGCTCCGGTTTTCCGCGACGTCGCCGCCGCGGTTGTAGAATTCCAGCACGTCTTTCAGCGTCGCTTTACTGCCATCGTGCATATAGGGCGCGGTTTGCGACACACTGCGCAGTCCAGGGGTTTTGAACGCGCCCTTGTCAAAATCGTCTTTGGACACGTTGTAGCGTCCCAAATCCTCCTTTAACGGACCGTGCTGTTTGACACCGATGTTGTGGAAACCGCTGTCAGTGAATGCCGGGCCATTATGGCAGAGAACGCATTTGGCCTTGCCGAAGAACAGATCCATACCGTTGACGGCGGAGGGGGGCATGGCCTGCGTATCCCCCGCAAAGTATTTGTCATAGGCGGAGTTTTTGGAAACCACCGACCGCTCGAAAGTGGCGATCGCTTTGGCGATGTTGTCGAGCGTGATGCCCGGCTCGCCGAACACCTTCGCGAACCGCTCTTTATAGTCCGGGATGGCGTTGAGTTCTCCAATCAGTGCGTCGGCCTTCTGGTTCATCTCGCCCGGCGCCTGAATGGGAGCCTTGGCCTGTGCTTCCAGCGTAGGCGCGCGGCCGTCCCAGAACTGAACTTCAAAGTATCCGCTGTTGATCACCGTCGGCGAGTGGCGCCCCAACTCCTTGCCGCCGAATCCGATGGCGCGCGGCAGACCGTCGCTCCAGCCTTTATCCGGGTGATGGCAGGACGCACAACTGATCGAATTGTCCCCGGAAAGACGGGGATCAAAAAAAAGCAATTTGCCCAAATCCTCCTTGTCCTGCGACCAGGGGTTGGTTTGGGGAAACACCCCAGCGGGCAAGGGCTCATAAAAAGACGTGTCCTCGGCCGCAACGGGAGCAGGTTCCTTTTTGGGTTCAGCGGACTGCTCTTTTTTCTCCCCGTTACAGGCGAAAAGAAAAACGGCACATAGTGCAAAATAATAAACAGGTTTCATGATGGGCACTCCTCAGTTGGATTTTCAAATCCATTCCAAACCCTCTTTCCCGGAAATTGGGGGCAGCGTGCTTGAGGATTTTGGAGATAGCGTTTTTTGACACCGAATGGAATTATCATACCCCCGTCATCTATACCCTGCAACCGGGAGCAAACCAAAGAACAATTAGGGCGCCCGCTTTTAAACGATTTCGGTAACCATGCCGTCATTGACCCCGAAAGGTGCGGATGAACTGGATGACGTTCCAGCCCTCTTCTTCGGTGATGTCTTTGCCGACTCTTTTGGGCATGCCGGTTCCCGGACTGCCGTTTCTCAGCACCCACATCAATTCCCCGTCGGTGCGGATATCCTGCCATTGGGGATCGGTAAAACTGCGGGGCGCGTGGCCGGGCATCTGCACTCCTGTGCCATTTTTGCGGTGGCAGGTGACACACAATCCTTTGCCAAAATAGATCTTGCGGCCAGCCTCGATCCGCTCCGGCGTGGTTTCGTAAGGGCTTTCGATCTCCTGGATTTCTTCCAATTGGTCCGAAGGAACGCGCGGGGTGTAGACATCCGGATGAAATGCCCGGGCCTGTTGACCCACCAGAAAAATCATAATGCCTGTTCCCAGCAGAAAAAAGATTTGAATACGCATGGCTTTGGCGAAAAGGGAGCTCATTCTGTCCGGAAAGGAAAGAGGGAACCCGGTTACTTATTACCTGAGTTTACCATGCAATGCTTCCCAATGGCCGACCGCCTGGAGGATGCCGACCGAGCCATCCGGAACAGGGGTGCCCTCCGGCCACAGATGGAAAATGATCCCGTCCACCGTCTTTTTTTAGTCCCCTTTCCATACCATCAAATCAAAAACCCAAACAAAAAGGGCCTGGCTGTCGGGCCAGGCCCTTTCCAATCTTTTTTCGCAGGCCGCTGATTCTTATGGGCGACCGGGTTGGAACCTATTCAGTTTTTCAATCCCGATAGGCCACTCCATGTGTTTCACCATCAGTGTCGATCTTAGTCGTGAGGCTCAGATCGGCGGCGGAAACCACAGCCAATTTGTTCTCATCCCGGATCGCCACGTAAACAGTTTTCCCGTCCGAGCTGATGGCCATCATATCCGGACGCTTGCCTATGGGGGTGGTTTTAACGATTTTCCGGCTGGCGGTGTCGATCATCGCGATCTGGTTCAGACCCCGCTGCCCGACATAGATGGTTTTCCCGTCCGGGCTGAATACCAGGCCATGCGGTTCTCCCGGGACATCGATTGAAGCTTCCACCGAACCGGTCTGCGGATTCATCAATAACAATTTATTATCCGCTGGAGCGGTGAGCCAGAACAGACCCCAATCAGCTGTAGGTCGAATAGCCATGGCGCCTTTGGCCCCCGCCAGGGTTTGGGTGATCTTGCGGGTTTTTGTATCGACCACCGAAATATTCGCGGCTCCCGCGTTGACCACGTACACCTTTTGTCCGTCGGGCGAGAACACAGCCGTGATGGCTTTTTCCCCGGTGGCCATGGTATGAATGGCTGTTTTCGATGCCACATCGATAAAGGTAATGTTTCCCGCTCCCACGTTGCACGCGATGGCGATCTTTCCATCGGGGGATACCGCCACATCGTGAGCCTTGGTATCCGTAACCACATCGGCCAACTTCTCTTTCGACACAGCGTCTATGATGGTTATGCTGTTGGTCCCCAAGTTGGCGATGAAGGCCAGCTTGCCATCCGGACTGAAAGTGACATTGTGAGCTCCGGCACCGGTAGGAATGGTCTTCACGACCTTATTGGAATCGGTATCAATGATCTGGACATTGGCACCCTTCATATTCGCAACCCATACTTCACCCGCGGTGCTCTCACTGACCGACAACGCCCCCGACAGGAAAAGCACCGTAAAGATGGAAACCGCAAACATAATCCATGGCTCCCGCCTTGGCCGGAAAGGGTCATTCAATTTCTTCCCGATGGGATTAATAGTTTTGATTTTATATCCGTACATTTTTTGCCTCCAGGAAAAATAAATGGTAGATGACTTTCATTTAATATTCTGTAGAAATTAAAAAAGTACTTGAATTCAACTGGTAAGGGCAACTCTACTGGTCGGCACGAGGGCAAGCTGCGGTATTCCTTATCCGGGATTCCCCCTTTAACCGCCAATATTCTTGAAATTTGCCTTGATTAAGCAAAACGCCTTTTGAGACCAAAATTTTTGTTTGGATTTGACTCGGATTTTGCCATTTTCGACTCACTCTGTCAATCACTGAGGCCTTTAAATAAGGAGCCTGTAACCAACCGCCGGTTTGAAACAGACCTCCCCCTTGGTTGGATAGTATTTTCCAGTTTAAATGGGGGTCTTATGGGAGCTCCGGGCACAGGAATTCAGGAGACGGGGCCGCGCACCAGGCGGAGAAACGCGTCGGGGCCCTTGATTTTGTCCTGGTAGGCTTGGCCGCCCTCGTCCTTGTAGGAAATGACAATGGCCTGGTGGCCCTTCTCGGAACTGGTCCAGGTGCCCCAGCCGCCGCCTTTCGGGAAAATTCGGTCGAGGAACACCTTGTCGCCGTCCTTGTCGACGTTGCGCTTGCGCCGGTCGTAGAGCATGAGGGCTTCCTCGGGGGTGGGCAGACGCCAGTCGTCGTAGCCCGCGAATTTTTTGTTGTTCATGCGTTGTGCGAACTCGATGGCGGTGTACCAGTTCACCCACTTCTTTTCGATCTGCCAGTAATCGAGCCTCATCCACATGAGGTTGAATTTCTTGTCGAGGATGGTGCCGTCGCCGAAATCCAGAAACCGCTGGTCGGCGGATTTCGCCGCCGGTTTGTTCGAAGCCGCACCGTCCGCCCACAGGTTGGACACCAGGAACGCCTGGAATCCGAAAACCATCAGTATGAACAATCCGATAACTCGCCGCCGCATGAAAAACCTCCGCAAAATTTTAACTCCGCATGAATGAGACAATTTGATCCAAGTTTACAATTTAAAACCCTCCTCTGTAAACGGGTAATTGGCTTGACAGGTTGGGGGGGTGGAGTACAATTTACGCCATCACATCGAACCGGAGGCGCTTATGAGTCCCGATTCCCCCCTTAAAAAAATTCTGCTGAACACCCTGGCTTTTCTGATAGTTACCGCCCTGGCGGGGGTTCCTTCCGGGGACGCCAAACCGCGCGACAAGGACCGCTGGGACCAAAAATACGACACCGAGACCTATATTTTCGGAAAACAACCGGTGCCGTTTCTCACCCAGAACATCCATCTGCTTCCCAAAGGCAGGGCGCTGGATATCGCCATGGGCGAAGGCCGAAACGGAGTGTATCTCGCCACGCAGGGGTTTGAGGTGGTGGGCCTCGACATCTCCCCCAAAGGGCTCGCCAAGGCGCACCAACTCGCCGAACAAAACCATGTGAAAATTGAAACGCGGGTGGTGGATCTGGAAAACCACCGGCTGGAGAAAAATGCCTACGACGTGATTCTCCTGATGTACTACATGCAGAGGGACCTGTGGCCGCAACTCAATCAGGCGCTCAAGCCCGGCGGCATGGCCGTCATCGAAACCTACAACATCGACCACCTGAAGCACGCCAGGTTCAATCCCAAATGGCTGTTGCAACCCAACGAACTGGTGAACGCGTTCAAGGATATGAAAATCATCCGCTACCAGGCGTATGAAGACAGCAATCAGGCCTACTCCAGCATCATCGTCCAAAAGACGGAATGACCCGCCGCCCAGCGTGACGCTGGACCCAAATTAACCACAGAAGGACACCGAGATCACCGAGAAAAATCAGATTCGAGCCTTGCCCGGCCTGAATAAAACCGAAAAATTTTTCATCGCACTAGCCAACGCGTTTCCGGTGTGGGTGGTGCTGGGCGCGGGCTTGGCGCTGTGGGAGCCTGCCACGGCCACCTGGTTTCAACCGAACTGGATTCCATACTTCCTCGCCATCATCATGCTCAGCATGGGTCTGACGCTGACCGCCCAGGATTTCGTGCGGATTCTGGAGATCCCCGGCACCGTTCTTTTGGGCATGGGTTTGCAATACCTCGTCATGCCGCTTTTGGCTTTCGGCCTGGCACAGGGTTTTCAACTGCCCATCGACTTCGTCATTGGGCTGGTACTGGTTGGGTGTTGTCCGGGCGGTACGGCGTCGAACGTGGTCTGCTACATTGCGCGGCTCAATGTCGCGCTGTCGGTCACCCTCACCACCTGCTCGACCCTCCTGGCGGTACTGATGACGCCATTGCTGACCACCTGGCTGGTGCAGTCGGTTTCGGAGACGCTGACCGGAACGGCCGTCGAGGTGGACACCCTCGGCCTGTTGATCCGCACCTTCCAGGTGGTGATTCTGCCGGTGACCGGGGGCATAGCCCTCAATCATTTTTTTCACCGATGGGTGGCGCGGATCACCGCCTACACACCGTTTCTGGCGGTATTGTCCATCGTGTTCATTGTCGATTTCATTCTCGCGGCTAAAAAGGACGCCATTCTGGAGAGCGGCGCGTCTCTTCTGGGGGCGGTGGTGATTCTGCACTTTCTGGGATTCCTGCTGGGCTACGGGCTGGCCCGGACCCTCCGGACCCGCGACCGGGATGCCCGGACGATTTCGGTGGAGGTGGGCATGCAGAACTCCGGCCTGGCAACGGAACTGGCGCGGAACAATTTTGCCGCCTTTGGACTGGCTACCGTGCCGGGGGCCATTTCCGCCCTCACCCACTGCATTCTGGGAAGCCTCGTAGCCGGCCTGTGCCGCCTGTGGCCGGATAAGGGCTCTGAAAAATCCTTCTGAAACACCCGGAAATCTGCCCCCCTTCCCCATCCTGTGATAAGATACGGTCATTCCGCAGGTACGATTCTGGCTAGGAGGATTTTTGGCAACGTTCAACATTTTGGTGGCAACCGAATGGCATGGTCTGGACGAGGGCATGGAAAGCGAACTGCTCCTGCGCCTTGAGGAAGCCTGCTTCGAGCGCATTCCTACATTGAAATATGCCTGGGAAATCGCGCTGGAGGCGCCGGACGAGTCGGAGGCCAAAAACGACGCGGTGGATAAATTCGTGAACGTCTGCCGGACTTATCCCTTCGAGCTGAAGATGCTGGTGCACGCAGGAACCGGACAGATTTTGCGCCGGAAAAAAACCTTTGAACCCTGAAATCCAATCAGGGGGCTTCTCCCTGGTCACCCTTCGACAGAGCCTGTCCTGAGCTTGCCGAAGGGCTCCGGATGGTTCGCGTACAATTTCGTGGATCATGAACCGGCCTCGCCGGCGGTGGCAGGAAAACAGACTTAAAGTGCCGAACCGGTAAACGCCGTCGACCGCTCGGAACCGAATTCGTTGGTGATCATGACGAGGTGAAAACCTTCCTGCGTCTGCACCGGACCGAATACTTCGCCGCGGTTGAGGGTCATATCCTTGACCCCCTGACGGATAATCTGCTCCAGCTCCGCATTCTTTAATACGGGGTCGTACTTCCTGATGCGGGGATCGTCCGACGACATCTCGATCCAACCCAGGTTGCCACCGTCCTCTTTGGAGGGGCACAGGCTGTACTTTTCGGCCAGCCGCATCAGCATTTGAATCCGGCTGGTGGCCGATTTCACTTCGTCGATGGTCCCTTTTAACAGTTCCGCAACTTCTTTTTTGTCGACCACAATATGGCGAACCTGAATCTGATGAGAAAAACCTACCATACCCACCCTCGGTAAAAATCTAAGGCTCCCGAAACACAGGAACCGGTAATCGTTGCTTGCAGTTTGAATGCTGGATAGTCTAAATTATTTTTGCAAAAATTTCCAGACGCCTTATGCTCCCTGCTCCCAAAAAATTGATCCTGGCTTCCCGGTCGCCCCGCCGCTCGGAACTGTTGCGTTCGCTGGGCCTGGAATTCGAGGTGAGCCCCTCCCGCGTGGTGGAAACCACCGACCCGGCGCTGACCCCCGAGCAAAACGCCCGGAATACCGCCCGCGACAAGGCCCGCCGGGTCGCCCGGCAACACCCCGGGACTTACGTTCTGGGAGCCGACACCATGGTGGTGCTGGACCGGGAAATCATCGGCCAGCCTGCGGATGAAGAAGACGCCTGCCGCATTCTTTTAAAACTGGCGGGGAAACGGCACCGGGTCGTCACCGGGGTGGTGTTGATCACGCCGGACGGGAAGGAACACGAAACCTCGGTGGCCTCCACCGTGGCGATCAAATCCGTGTCACGCGAGGAAATTCGAGCCTACGTCGCCACCGGCGAACCCCTCGACAAAGCCGGAGCCTATGCCATTCAGGGAAAGGGATCCTTTCTGGTCGAATCCTGGGAGGGGTCCAAATCCAACATTATCGGCCTGCCGCTGGAGGCCCTCACTGGGCTTCTCCAGCGGGCCGGATTTCCGGTTCCGCTCCAAACGGAATCGCCGGGCGACGAGCGTTCGGCATGAAATTCCACACTCACGCTCAGGTTTCAGGAATACCTTTTCTCTTTGTATAACCTCTTATTGGCGGGCACCGAAAGCCCGGCCTGTAAGAAAACACTTGACAAACCGAGCTTTATTCTCATTTGAAAATATTAAAATTTCCAATTTTCTCTTGCAGAGTTTCTTTTTTTATTCATACTAGAAACTATCTGGAACTATTGAGATTTATTCGTGACCCTACGGCTCAAAGATGCTTGCAGAAAGAAATACAATCGAAATTCATGGCCTTTGCAACCGGTGCAGTGCGCCCATTTTTCTGAACCACTGCACGGACTGGTACGGCAATTCCGTCATCACGCTGAATTGCTGGAACGGCCATTACAAGTGGATCGAATTTGAAAACATCGAAGAGGATCTCCACCTTGATCCCGAGACCCAACTGGTCACCTATATCGGCTTTTTCGATGCTCCATGATTTCCGACCCTGAACTCCTCGCCTTAAAAAAATTTCAATTCCAAATGTTGTGCGGCTGTCTTGTGCTGTTTGCGGCATGGATTTCCCCCGCGTGGGCGGTACCCAACCCACCTCCCGGAATGGTGTACGTGCCCGAAGGTTATTTTGAAATGGGCCTGTCTTCCAGCGAAGCCGATGATCAGAAACCGATGCACTTCGTGTACACCTCGGCGTTTTTCATCGACAAATACGAAGTCAGCAACGCGGAGTACAAAAAATTCATCGACGCCACCCAGCATCCCAAACCCAAATACTGGGACGACGACCGGTTCAATCAGCCCAACCAGCCGGTGGTGGGCGTCAGCTGGTTCGACGCCATGGCCTATTCCCGCTGGCAAGGCCGCCGACTGCCCACCGAGGCGGAATGGGAAAAGGCCGCGCGCGGCAACGACGGACGTCCCTACCCCTGGGGAGCCAAAGAAGCCAAGGGATCGAAACTCTATTTCGTCAACGTATACGGAATGGAGGACCAATACGAATACACCGCGCCGGTCAATTATTACGCTTCCGGGGCCAGCCCCTTCGGCGCGCTCAATATGGCTGGCAACGTCTGGGAGTGGTGCCTCGACTGGTACGACAAGGATTATTACCGGGTCAGCCCGGAGCTGGACCCGGAGGGTCCCGAAGCCGCACCCATGAGGGTTCTACGCGGCGGCTCCTGGATCAATAATATCGACGGCGTTGGGGCCACCCGCCGGGCCCGCAATGCGCCCGATATGCAAAACCATATTTACGGGTTCCGCACCGTCCTGCCCCTCCAATAAAAAACTCCTGTCTCCTCCCTTACCAAAACGGGTTGACATCCCCCCGTCCAAAGTTTTATGTTAGCATTCAGGAGAAGGCTCCCACAAACCCGATCACCAGCCACCGAACCACAAGGATGCCCGTATGAAGCGTTTGAATGTTTGTAAGACCCTGTTTTTATCGATATTAATGTTGTGTTGGGCGGCCGCCTCGGTGTCCCCGCTGTGGGCGCATACCGGCCACGATCACGGCGTGGAACCCACCATCGTCCTGCCCAAAGTCCTGGCGAAGGTGAATGGAGCCGATATTAATAAATCGTCGATCTGGGCCGCCCTCACCCGTACGGTAAAACGCTACAAGCAACGCGGCATTCCCCTGCCGCGGGGCCAGGAAAA
>CAYPKH010000018.1:0-12001 GCA_964411245.1 uncultured Nitrospina sp. | reverse complement strand
GCACCGGCTCCGACGGCCCGATTCGACTGGAACGGTTCATCTCCAAAAACGAGGTGACTCCCCGGTCGGTAGTCGTCGAAGACCCCGAATTTTTGGCGGAAGCGCACCGCGTGGCGCCGGGCGCGCTGGGTTCGTTTTTGGCGCCGCCGCAACGCCGGAATTTACGGCGCGCGCTGATCGTGCTGGCGCTGGTCCTCATTCCCCCCATGTTCTATGGCATCTGGAAGTTCGGCCTGCCGGTGTTGTCCGACACCTTTGCGGACAACATTCCGGTGGCGTGGGAAGAGAAACTGGGCGAGACGGTCTATGAAAGCATGTTCCAGCCACCGCTCAAGGAACCGCCTCCTGAATTGCGCGAGGCGTTGGACGCCATTACCAAGCGGCTGTTGACCGCCGTGCCCAACCAGCCCTATCAGTTTCATATTTACGTTCATCCGGGGAAAATGGTCAACGCCCTGGCCCTGCCCGGCGGTACGGTGGTGGTGTTTCAGGGATTGATCAATGCCACTGAGACGCCGGAAGAGCTGGCGGGCGTGCTGGCGCACGAGTATCAGCACGTGTTGCTCAAGCATTCGACCCGCGGTATCATCCGGCAGGTGGCCGTCACCATTGTGCTGGCGGCGATGCTGGGCGATTCCAGCTCGGCTCTGGCGGCCATTCTGGAAACCGCGGGACAACTGGAGGCCCTTCATTTCAACCGGCACATGGAGACCGAGGCGGATAAGGAAGGCATGAAAATGGTGCTGGCGTCGGGGATCGATCCGCAGGGAATGGTCCGGGTATTCAAGAAGCTGGAAGAAGAAGAACTGCGCATGCTGGGTCTGGATAAAAAAAACGGTGAAGACGGTGGAAAAGAGGTTCCCGGCTGGATGCGCCTGCTCTCCACCCATCCCGCCGGCAAGGACCGGGTGGCCATGCTGACCCGGATGGCCGAGGACTCGCCTCCCAACATCCGGCCCCTCCTGCCGGATGTGGAATGGCAGCGCATGCACCGCAAGGCGAAAAAAGCGGAATTCGGTTTCTGAACCCAACGGAGAATTCATGATAGTGGTCACCGGCGGCGCGGGGTTTATCGGAAGCGCCCTCGTTCATGCCCTCAACCGGCGCGGATGCACCGCCATCCTGATCGTCGATCATGAGGATCACCCGGAAAAAAAGAACAATCTGGCGCCGCTGAAATTTTCACGCCGCATCGATCCGGACAGGTTTCTCGCGCAGGTGCGGGACGGGTCCCTGAAGGGAGTGGACACCCTGTTCCACCTGGGCGCCTGTTCCTCCACCACGGAAACGGACACCGATTTCCTCGCCCGCAACAATGTCCAGTTCACCCAACATCTGGCGCGCTATTGTCTCGACCGGGACATCCGGTTCATCTATGCGTCGAGTGCGGCGACTTACGGCGACGGCGGGCAGGGTTATTCGGACGACGTCTCCCGGCTGGAGACATTACAACCGCTCAACCCTTACGGCCAGAGCAAACAGGATTTCGATCTGTGGGCCCACCGGGAGGGAATGCTGGACCGCATGGTGGGTCTCAAGTACTTCAACGTGTTCGGCCCCAACGAGTACCATAAGGAAGACATGCGGAGCATGGTGTTGAAAGGCTACGAGCAGATTCGCGAGTCCGGCAAAATCCGCCTGTTCAAATCCTATCGCCCCGAATACGGCGACGGGGAACAGGTGCGCGACTTTGTTTATGTGGCGGATGCAGTGGCGATGACGCTGTTCTTCCTGGATCGTCCGGAGGTCTGCGGGTTGTTCAACGTGGGCACCGGTCAGGCGCGCTCCTGGAACGATCTGGCCCGCGCTCTGTTCGCGGCGATGGACCGGCAGGTGAATATTGAAATCATCGAGATGCCCGATGCCATACGGAAACAGTACCAGTACCACACCTGCGCCGAGATCGGCAAAATTCAGGCCGCCGGGTATACGCGTCCGCTCCTCCCTCTGGCACAGGCGGTTCACGATTACGTGACCGGCTACCTCATTCCCGAAAAGCATCTGGCGCCCTGATCCGGTCGCCGCCAAAGCGCCGGGTCGCATGTGGATCGGCTTCCATTCCGCCACCGGCTTTGATACCCTTCCCAACGAACTTGATCCTCGAATGTGCAAGGAAAACACCCATGGACGATTTTTCTGAAGATGCGCTGGTTGCCTTTCTGGTAGATAATAGAGATCAGACCGAAGCGCATACCATTGTTAAAAAAGGGGAGAGCATCCTGACTTTGTTGAAGAACCAGCTCAGCCTGCCCTCCATGGCTCATATGGAGTTGGCGCGTGTGGATTTGTGCGGCGCCGACCTGGCCTATTGCGACCTGTGCGGGGCGAATCTGGCAGAGGCCCTGTTGATCGGCGCGACGCTTTCCCAGGCGGACTTGATGGATGCCAATTTCACCCGGGCCAATCTGGGCGGCGCTAATTTTTTCGACGCCGATATGAGCAACGCGCTGTTTGAAGGGGCCAACCTGGCCAAGGTGGATTTTACCGAAGTGAAAGCCGAAGGCGCCAACTTTGCCGGAGCGGACATCGGCCACGGGTCCATTCTGATGGACGCCAAACTGGCGGGCGCGGATTTTACGAAGGCCGTGATGCAGGGCGCCAAACTGAAGTCGGCGGATTTGACCGGTGCCCAACTGATCGGGGCGGATTTGCGCGGGGCGGAAAACCTGACCGTCAAGCAACTGCGCTCCGCCCATATCGACCCCACCACCCGCCTGCCGCTTTACATGAAAATCAACTGGCTCAACGACCGGGAATACGAGTGCCACATCAACGAGGACTAGCGGATTCGGGAGAACCGTCCCGCCGTATTAATTCTTCTGAAGGAAGTCTGACAGTTTATCGAAGGTGGCGTCGAAGTATTCGTGCGAATAGGTGATGCCGTTGTGGTGCAACAGCTCCTCGAGGTCGTCCGGGATTTCTTTTTTGGGGGGATAATGAAATTCATCCACCATGAGGGGAACGATATTCCGGTGTGTCATAATGGCGTGGGCGATTTCCCGCCGCAGCCAGTCCTCATGCTGGTCGCACCGGTCCATGGAACCGGGTAACAGCACCACCACGAAATTGGGCACCGATGCGATTTCCCGCAACAGACGCTCGCCGAACTGTTTCGGTCCCAGGTCGTCCACGTCCAGAAACGACAGGTGCCCTCTTTTCTTCAACTCCGACTGAACGATGCGTGCCATGATAGAACCGGTCTCCCGGCGGTAGCTGATGAAGGTGGTTTTTCTCTCCACCGGTTTGATGCCGAGGATCCGGGTCCCCTCGGTCGCCAGTTCCGGTTGCACTTTTTTGATGGCGTCGACGATACGGTGGTCCCACAGAACCGCCAGCGAAGCGCTGAAGACGCCCAGAAATCCTCCCGTCAAAAGATCCGGCAGCCAGTGAATGCCGAGCGTGAACGAGGACAGGATCACCGCCAAACCCAGAAAGAAGACCGGGTACCGGAATTTGAACCGGTAGCGGAAGCAGACGAAAATCATGACCAGTGAAAAGGCGGCGGGCAGGCTGGGGAACGAGTTGTCCAGCGCTTTAAACGACCGGTACAGCTCGATCCACCGGGTAGACCAGGCATCGGAGAGCAGGAGAGCGTCCGCCGGCGGGAAGGCCCAGCGCTCGGGCACCGGAAACACGATGAAAAACACCAGGGCGATCAGATAACTGAACGTCAGCCCGAGGGTCAAAACCCGGAAGGGTGTGATCTCCCGCCGGACCAGGAGGCCGGTGCCGACGGTCAGCAACAGCAGGGGAAACACCACATAATAGGCGATGGAATGGGCGGCGATCACCCCTTGCCCGAGGCCCACGAAGCGCGAAAAATCCAGTCCTCCTTCCAGTTCGGTGAACACTTGGGCGATGGCATGCCCCTTATCGACCTGCGCTGGGGTCTGGAGATTCATCTCCAGCTGGGTCTCGGTGTAGTTCACGACGAACAGCGTGAGCAGGATGAAGAGCAACCCCATCCGGTTATTTAAAATGCGGTGATTCATGATTCTTCTTTAAGCCGATCGGGCGTTTTGGGCCGGATGATCACCTCAACCAGCGTAAACAGGGCGGCCAGGCCGAACAGCCCGATCAAAATTTTGGTGGTCAATTTATAGGCGTCCCCGGCCTGCGGAGCGCGTTCCAGAAAGACCCGGTAAGCCACGTTGCCCAGCGGTTCGAACCCGTACTTCCCGTCTTCCTTTTTGGGCAGACCCTTTCCTTCCAGTTGGAAGGAATGAAAATCCGATTGGGTGACCTTCACGTTAAAGGGCGTGTCCACATTATATTCATTGGTATTAAAATTGAGCCAGGTGATTTTTTGAACCTTCAACTGTTGCCCTACCGGGATTTTAAAATCCACGTCGCGGAGCACCCGCGGGGTATCGTCGTCCATCAGCCAGATATAGCGGATGCGGTGCATTTTATGTTCGATCACCCGGCGGATCTGCGCGGCTAGGTGTTCCATGTCGCCCTGGCGGTAGACCACCGGGAATTTCTGGGTCAGGCCCGAGTCCAGAATAGTGCTGGTCAGCAGGAGGGAATGGTCGTGTCTGGTTTCCAGCGTCCAGAGGATGTCGAACGCACTGTGGTCGTCCTCATTGAACAACACCATCTCCGGTCCGGCAGAGCGCACCGCCCGGCGGGCCGCCTCCAAATGTTGTTCATCAATGCCGGTATTTTCTTTCTGCGACTTGCGGATGTTGATGGCCACCGGGCGCGGAATGGCTTTGGCGAGACGCCGCAGGTTCGCCAGCGATTTGCGCGCCTTCGGGCTGGCGTTAAAATCCATCCACTTCAGAATGTCCCCCTGGTCGATAGCGGTGACTTCCATCTTGCGCAGGGTTTCCAAAATTTGGGCCTTGATGGCCGGGTCGAACGGTTTGATCACCACCAAAAGGTCATTGGGGGTGGAGTAGGGCAGTGGGATGAATTTGAGATCTTCATCGACCTCAAACCGGTTTTTAACGCTTTCCCGCACCGCCGCGAACTCGATCTTTTGTTCTTTGACCAGCGGGATTAGATCGGCAACGGTTATAGAGCTCTGCGGCACCAGACCGTGAATGGTGATGAATCTCGGATTGATTTTGGATTGCGACGGCAGGGAAAAGATGCCCTGCTTCCGGAAGAACAATGACGGCAGAAAATGGCCCGAGGTGCTGAACTTACTGGGATAGACAAACCGCGGCGGGAGTTCTCTTTGTTTCAGGAGTTGGATGAAATCCTGCGTCTGCGTTTTCGGGTTGTTGACATGGCGGACAAACTCTTCCGGGGCTTCCTCTTTTTCATAGCCGAAATCCTTGTGGACGACAAAATAATGATTGCTGGTGACGCTCCTGGATTTTTTGCTCAAGTAGGTTCCCACAACCTCCATGTTCGCGCCCAGCATCTCCGCCACCACAAAAACGTAGGGAGTGACCCGCGCCAGCAGGGGTCCCTGTTTATTGGCATCCCAGTTCCGGAGGGTGTCGACTGCCGCCTCGTACTTCACGTTTTGTCCTTCAAAAGTCAAAGGGATTTTACCGCGCAAATAATCCAGAAGTTTCCGGTCGGCTTTCTGGGTATCCGCATCCGGAGCCACCGACAGGAATTGAATGGAGATCCTCTCTTGGGCCGGCGCGATGGCGGCGGACACACCACTCCCCACCAGAGCCACTGCCAGTAAATATGCCCATCGTCGCCACTTCATGTTATTGCTCTCCCAGATGATACATGCGGATGCGTCCGAAATTTTTGGGCAGGGGATGGTTGCCTACGTATTCGCACCGATAGGTCCCGGCCGCTTCCATCGACAGCAGAGCGGCAAACGGTTCCGTCACATAGACCGAACCTACCGGCGTGCAGGGTTCCAGCCGCGCCGTTTGAGTGACGTGGGTTCCGAAATATTCTTTTTTACCGATCAGCGGATTGTACCCCTCAAAGATCGGGCCGACGTGCGCGGAGACCCGCAATCCCAGATCATCAGGCAAATCCATCTCGGCCCACACCTTGCCGGAGAAGATACGGGTCAGTTCCAAAGAAACCCGGGCCGCCGACGAAACGGAATCTATCACCAGGTAAATCGCGTCGCCCCAGGTGTTGGCGAACAGGATTTCCCCAGGGTGGTCATTGAGAATCCGTTCGAGGTGATAAAACCATTTTGAAATAAACTGCGGCAGTTGTTTTTCTTTGAGACTGCCGTAGCCTTTGACGTCCGCAAAAATCATGGCCTTCATGTGGCGCTTCAGTTCGATTTTCTGGGAGACGGGAACCGGCAACGGCGCCACCCCCTTGCAGCGGGGCTCCGGCACCGGGATCACCAGGTTGCGTTGCCCCAACCCTTCCCACAGGTGCATGGCGGCGGCGGTGCCGCCGGGGCTGGCGGACGGGTGGCCGTTCCACAACACCACTTGATAGGTGCGCGAGCCCAGGGTTTGCGACCGCAGATACGCCAGGCCCATGATCTGCTGGGAGCAGGCTGTGTACAACAGGTCGTAACCGGTGTAGGCATCTTCTACAATGTGATACACCGAAGCGGCGCGCTCCCGCGCCCGTTCAAATTTTTCCTCCCATGCCGGACCGGCGGGGGTGACCGAAGTGCGTTTGAATTCTTCCCCAGAGAAGGGAAGGATCACGTTCAATTCTCCGTCCTGCCCCAGAATTTCCTCCGCGATCATCAGATCCGCGCCGCAGGCCAGCGACCCGAACGCGATTTTAATATTATGCTGTTTCAGCAGGCTGCGAATCTGTTCCCGGAGCATACCCTCATCCGCGGGGTCGATGCCCGGCGATTTCCCCATGCCGTGAATGGTTTGGCCCATGAACGCGATGACGGTGGGCGGCCGGATCGCTTCAATGCAATCGGTCGGCACCCCCCGGTGTTCGCAGATCAGGGACAACTGTTTCCAGGTGGTGCTCTGTTTGCCGTAATCGTGAGCGTGGTCCTGGCAGGCTTGGGCCAGGGCGGGGACGACTTCGTCGTCTTTCCCCAACAGCAGGTTGGCTTCGGCGCGCGTGACGTCCAGATAGTAATCCTCACTGCCGCCGGGGGAGGTGCCCGGCCCGCACAGCGTCAACACCTCCTCGGCCAGGCGACGGCAGGCGCTTTGATCGCCGATGAGCAAGGACAGGGTGGCGGCGTTGATGGCGGGATAGTAATTATTGTTAATGCGATAGGCCTTAAGATATAGGTCGCGCGCTTTTTTGCCCAATTGCGTTTTGATGCCGGGGTCTTTGGCTTTTAAAAACTGGTCCTTGTACAACCGCGCTTCCAGCGAAAGGTTGTCCTCGGTAGGCGGCAGGATGGCTTTGACTTTCCGGTACCAGTGCTCCGCCTGGGTGGTGGCGCCACTGCGCGCCAGACTGAGAACCGCCAGATGCGCCAACGTGGGGTCGGCATTCTGCGGGTCCTCCAGGGCCTTACAGGCCACGTCATAGACCCCGACGAAATCTCCCTTTTTTAATAGCTCGCGCGCCTGGCCAACGAGCGATTCCGTCTGCATGCCCCAGAAACCTCTTTATATAATTGAAATTGCTTGAGTAATTAATACCCTATTCTAACTCAAAGGGCGCCTTTTGATAACTGAAACCGGAGCTTGCCGGGCCCTGTCTTGAAATAAAACCCCTTGCATATGAGTAGGTTAGCAGATTTCCGTTGATTTTGGCTCGGTTGCGCCGGGCCGATTCCGCCCCTCTTTTTAAATTTTTGTGCTTCGGGGATTTTTGATGGCATTCCCGGACCGACTTTGAAATTATGTAGCTTCCCGTTATCCCTGAATTCTTGAAAAGGAACCTCTATGGAATTTTCAGTAATTTTGGCTCGTCGGCGAAGCATCAAAACCTATGACTCTTCCAAAACCATCGACCGCAAGGAATTGCAACAGCTGTTTGCGGAAGTCACTTTGAGTCCCAGTGCTTTCAACCTTCAGCATTGGACTTTTGTCGCGGTGATGGATCCGGATCAAAAAAAGAAACTGCGTGAAGCCGCCTGGGGTCAGCTGCAGGTGGAGGAATGCTCCGTGGCCATGGTGGTCTGTGGCAAGCTGGACGCGTTCGAAGACGTGGAACAAATCTATCAGGAAACCCCGGCCGAAGTCCAGGCAAAGGTGGTTCCCATGGTTCGCGATTTTTACCAGGGCAAGGAGCAACTGCAGCGCGATGAAGCCATTCGCGGCGCTACGTTGGCGGCGATGACCCTCATGTTGTGCGCTACAAACCGGGGATGGGATACCGGGCCGATGATCGGGTTCGATCCCGAGGCGGTCTCCCGGGTGATCCGTTTGACTCCCAATTTCATCCCGGTCATGCTGGTGGTTCTCGGCACCGCCCGTGGAGACATTCGGCCCCGCGCTTACCGGAGGCCCGTGGCGGAATTTGTCCGGATCGACGCCCTCGACGGACCGGGATTGTCTTAAAGCCTATCCTGTTGTGGCAAAGACCGTTTCCCGGATGACGGGAAAATGAGTGGAGCCGCATCCGGAGGGGCCTTATACTCAAAGAAATATAGAACCCTTCCCCGGATAGGTATGGTTGGATACGGCAGATATCCCATGACGGCACCCAAACAAATGTTCTATACCCTCCTGCTGGCCGGAATGTATTTCGGCGCGTCCTGGAGCATCACCCATCTGGGCCGGGATATCGGGTTTGCCCTGGCGATTTTTCCCGCCGCCGGGATCGCACTGGGAGCCTTGTTGTGTTGCGGGGTCCGGCTCTGGCCGGGGGTCTGGCTGGGAGCGTTCGGCTTCAACCTCTATTTCTTCAATTATATTACCCCCCTGACCGATTCAACGGTCTTTAGGGAAATCCTGATTGCCTCCGGAATGGGATTGGCGGCGGCGGCCCAGGCGATTTTCGGAGTTTTCCTGTTTCGGCGATTCATCCCTTCGCCCAATCCTTTGAACCGCACCCAGGACGTCCTGATCTTTATTTTTCTGGTGGGGGTCGTAGGCTGTACGGTCAGCGGTTTCCTGAGTCTTTCGATTCTGGCGGTGACGGGTCACCTGCCCTGGAACCAGTTTACCGGGGAATGGCTGATCTGGTGGCTGGGGGATGTCATGGGAGTTCTGCTGGCGGCGCCGTTGTTTTTTGTGTTTCGCCAGCCTCAGCGTTTTCAATGGGCCCGCTCGCGGCTTTTGGAAGCGGGCCTGCTCCTGCTGTTGTTTTACGTCACCAGCCAGGTGGTGTTTGGCGGATGGCTGTCCTATCTTCAATATCCCCTGGTGTACATGCTGTTTCCCTGTGTGGTCTGGGCCGCATACCGGTTCGGTCCTCCCGGGGCGGTGGTCGCGAGTCTTCTGGTCAGTTTGGCCGCGGTCTGGGGAACTCTGGAGGGCCGTGGACCGTTTGCTCTTAAGTCGATAGACGAATCCCTGGGATTGTTGCAGGCCTACCTTTTGGTGTTGACGGTGATGACCCTGATCCTGACCGCCGCGGTTACCCAGGCCGAAGAAGTGCAGATGCAGGCGATCCGGTTCGGCCGCATCCTGGACGAATCGTCCAATGAAATTTATCTGTTCGATGCGGAAACGCTTCGTTTCGTTCAGGTCAACCGGGGCGCGCGGGAAAATCTGGGGTATACGCTGAAGGAGATGCAGTCGTTAACCCCTCTGGATTTAAAGATTGATTTCACACGTCAGGAATTTGCAGCGCTTCTGAAGCCGCTGCGCAGAGGGACGGACAACCTGGTGGTCTTTCAGACGTATCACCGGCGTAAAGACGGAACGGTTTACCCGGTAGAGGTGAGACTTCAACTGTCCCGGGCCGAAATCTACCCGGTATTTGTCGCCATCATTCAGGACATCACCGAAAAGCAGAAAACGGAAAAGGAACTGGCCGGATACCGCAATCACCTGGAGGATCTGGTCATCCAAAGAACGCACGATCTGGAGGAGGCGCACCGGCAACTGTTACATGCTGAAAAATTATCCGCCACCGGCAAAATGGCGGCTTCCATGGCGCATGAATTCAACAATCCCATTTACGGGATACGCAATGTTCTGGAAAAGATTCTGCGGCGGGTCAAGCTGGGAGACAACAACCGGCGTTTTGTCAAACTGGCCATACAGGAGTGCGACCGGATAACCGGCCTGATCCGGAAAATTCTCGATTTCCACAGCCCGTCCCCCGAGGATACGGAACGGATGGATGTGCATGAAGCCATCGAGGACATGGTGCTTCTGGTCCAAAAGAGTTTCAAGGAGCGCAATATCCGTGTGGTGAAAGAGTTTGCGGCGGATCTGCCCGGCATCGAAGCGGTGCCCGACCAGTTCAAGCAGGTTATTTTAAACCTTCTGCAAAACGCCGGGGAGGCGATCCCCAAACGCGGCGGCACCGTGACCCTGACCACCTCCGTGCTTGAAAATAATGTGCAAATCCAAATCAAGGATACCGGCACGGGAATTCCCAAAGAGGTCATGAAAAATATATTCGATCCCTTCTTTTCTACCAAAGCCGCGGTCAAGGGCACCGGCCTGGGCCTTTCCGTGACTTATGGGATCATCAAAAAGCACAACGGTGAAATCATGGTCGACAGCCTTCCGGGACGCGGAACCACCTTCACCCTGTTTCTGCCCATCAAACAGGAAACCCCCGCCGCTCTGCCCCGCAGAGCCTGAACGCCCCGTATTTTTGCCCCTATTTACTGATCTGATGCAATAAATGACTTATAATGGGTGCACTACGGGAATCAACCGTGCTTGAACCCCGGTTCATGAGACGGGGCGGCGATTCCCGGTTTCCGTTGGAGAAGCGCCCGACCCGATAGGAATAAGAAAAGCACCGGATCGCCATGTCTGTTCTCACCATCAGGAATTGTCTCGACCCCCTTCTTCGGAAAAAGTGCGACTTGATCGAAAATATCGACCAGAGTCTGGTCACCCTGACCGATGACATGATCGAAACCATGTACGACGCCATGGGAGTGGGTCTGGCCGCCAATCAGGTGGGGCTCTCGTCCCGGTTGATCGTGGTCGATCTCGGTTTCAAGACTGAAAAGCACGATCCCCTCACCATCGTCAACCCGGTGGTCACCGCTTCCGAAGAAGAACAAATCGGACAAGAAGGGTGCCTGAGCATTCCGGAGGTCTACGCGGATGTCAAACGGTTCCAGCGGGTGGAAGTCAAAGGCGTCGACCTGAACGGCAAGGACGTCCGCCTGGAAGTGGAAGGGTTTCTGGCGCGGGCCTTTCAGCATGAAATGGACCACCTCGAAGGCAAACTGTTCTGGGACATGCTGGGCAAGGTCAAGCGAGACATGTTGAAGCGGAAATTTAAGAAAATTTTGAAAGAGATGCAGGAATGAATCTTGTTTTCATGGGGACGCCGGATTTTGCCGTGCCGACTCTGAAGACACTCCACGCCTCCCGGCATTCCGTCCGGGCGGTGGTCACTCAGCCCGACCGGCCGAAAGGCCGCGGACGCGGATTGCAGGCGCCCCCGGTCAAACTATTCGCGCTGGACAACGGCCTGCCGGTGGTCCAGCCGGAAAAAGCCAGCGCGCCTGATTTGGCCGCCCGGCTTGCGGAATTGGAACCCGACCTGATTGTGGTGATCGCTTACGGCCAGATTCTGCGCGCCCCCCTGTTGGCCCTGCCGCGCCATTTCTGCATGAACGTGCATGCGTCGTTACTGCCCCGATACCGGGGCGCGGCGCCGATCAACTGGGCCATCATCAACGGCGATAAGGAGACCGGCGTCACCACCATGAAAATGGATGTGGGACTCGATACCGGCGATATCATGCTCATGAAAAAGGTTGCCATTGAAAACGATGACACCGCCCAGAGCCTTCACGACAAACTGTCGGAAGCGGGCGGGGCGCTGGTCCTGGAGACCATCGATAGGCTGGAGAAGGACGCATTGCAGTTCATCCCACAAAACGATGCGGAGTCGAGTTATGCGCCCAAACTGAAAAAGGAAGACGGGTTTCTGCAATGGGATCAGGAGGCGGCCGTTCTCCGGAACCGCGTCCGGGGCATGGAACCCTGGCCCGGCGCGTTTGGGTTTTTAACGGGACAACGCCTGCGTTTCTGCAAAG
>CAYPKH010000017.1:0-12143 GCA_964411245.1 uncultured Nitrospina sp. | reverse complement strand
CCTGTGGATGCTCGGGCGCATCAACCACAATGTCAACGATCCGATGGTGCAACGTGCGCTGCAGTTCATCAAGAGTGAGCAGGAATCCGACGGATGCTGGTTCGGGCGCTGGGGGGTGAATTATATCTATGGAACGTGGCTGGTGCTGACCGGGCTTAGGGCCATCGGCGAAGACCCCAGCCAATCGTACATCCGCAAAGCCGCCGGATGGCTGAAGGCGCATCAGAACAAAGACGGCGGCTGGGGCGAAACCTGCCAGAGTTACGCCGATCCCTCCCTGCGCGGTAAAGGCAAAAGCACCAACTCACAAACCGCGTGGGCGGTGATGGGCCTGATCGAAGCCGACGAACCACACAGCAACGCCGTCAAGCGCGGCATCGAGTACCTGGTGCGGAATCAGCAAGCGGAGGGCTCGTGGTACGAAGACGAATTCACCGGCACCGGTTTCCCGCGGAAATTTTTTATCAAGTACCACCTGTACCAGATCTTCTTCCCCCTCATGGCCCTCGCCCGGTATCGCAACAAGATCGGATATTAAAGTTGAAGAATGTTATCCCGAGCCGGTCGAAGGATGACAGGAAAATCCCCCTCACTTTATCCTCTCCCCAAGGGGGAGAGGGGTTATTAGAGAAAACCCAGATTCTTCGTCGCTCTGCTTCTCAGAATGACAACGCTGATTGTCATCCTGAACGAAGTGAAGGATCCAGGTTTTATCGGTGTTCATCTGTGGTTAAATTTGCCGGGTCCAGGGTTGGCTGGTCAGTAATGCCTTAACAATTCGATGGCGGAGCGGGTGCGGATGAGTTGTTCGGAGGCGGAGGCGATGACTTCGCCGCTGGCGATATCCACCAGCGCCAAATGCACGTCGATGTTCGCGCCGATGTCCAGCAATTTGCCCATCACCAGCCCCTGCGCGTTCATGGCTTTGCCGATGCGCTGGATTTCCTCGCTGGTGTATTTGAAGGAAGGTTTCAGGTCCAGCCGCTCGAGCGTCGCCAGCACCTCGCCGCGATGCGCCACGCGGAAGGTCTTGTTGCGCGTCATGGCTTCCACCACCCGATTGGCCAGGTACTGGCCGAGGATCGGCACCCGGTCCTTGTCGTCCACCAGATCCACCACCACCACCTTGTTGATCTCGTACTCCTCCACGCCGCGGGTAATGACGTCCACCAGATCCTCGGATTTTTCCTGGTAATACTCGGTATCGGTCTCGGGCGTGAACCACCTATCCCAGAAATTGGACGGGCCGAACTTGACCTCACACCCGGCCAGCAGGCTGAACGCGGCCACCAGAGCGATCAGGCGGAGAGTCCTGGATTGGAGTGTTGCCATACGCGGAAGCTTCCTCATAAAGTGTTGTTTTCCAAATGATTATGCAAAACCGGTGCCGGCTTGTCAAGCCCCCCATAGGCTCCGGGAAAATCGCCCAACCCCTTATATCCAATTAAGTTCAGGGTCCGAGCCCCACGCCATGCCCGGGCTCTCCTGATCGAGCACTCAACCCAATTAGGGAAAACTTTGCCCGCGACCGCCTTTTTTTTCCGGATGCGGGTCGTTTTTCTTATCGGCCCGCATTGGCCGGGACTGAACCTTTTTTCAGCTCATTTGAAGGGCGCGCCAATGGACGTGGCCGGGCGGAACGGGTCCGGGAGTGGCGCGGGGCCGGCTTTTCCTGTAATATTGAAACATAATTAGACATTCGCTGTGGGACGGGGGGAGCGGGTTGCCGGTTGGGCAACGCTCATTTCCCTGGCGCGATGTGAACCGGCCGCAGACATAACCGGCGGCCCTCAAAGTGAGGTGTCCCATGCGAATTTTGATCATCACCGTGATCTGTCTGGCACTGGCGGTGCCGGCCTCCGCCGGCCTGTACAAGTGGACCGATACCGACGGGAAGGTCCATTTCACCAATGATCCCAGCCAGATCCCGCTGGATCAGCGCAATAAGAAGGATATGAAAAAATTGTCCTCCACCCCGAGGGAGGACGCGAAACCCTCAACCCCCGCTGCTCCGAAGCCTCAGCCGGTCCGTAAAAAAATCAAGGCCCTCAAAAAACAGGGCACGGGATTGGATACCAATGAAGTGAAACGGTTGCGTCGATTGATGCTAAGGTAAAAATCCGGTCATCCAATCCGGAATGCCGAGGGGGGTGCGCTGATGAGACACATAGTCCGCGGAATTAAGAAACATTTATCAGGCAAGAAGGAAGGGCATGTTGAAAAGCGTTGTGTTTGGATTGATCGGATGCTTAATGTTGACCGCCTGCGGCCCGGACCAGCCGACGGAAGAACCCCTGCGCCTGCCGGAACGGGAAAAAACCTGGGTCAAAACCGAGCAGGTGGAGATCACCAAACACGATGCCCTGTCGCCCAAGTCAGGAGCGGCGATCCACATCCCCATCAACGAAGCTCTGCAGAACCAATTGATAAAGACGAGCGGTCCCGCACCCAAATCCCCGGTCAAAGACACTTCCTCATGCCTGGCCCTGCTCGAGCCGCTGGACCAAACACGCATGGGGGTTCAACGGGAGGGGGGCGCCTGGGGCATGTTCGAGCGCTCGGATTGGATCAAACCCTACTCGGACAACGGCATGCAGATCGACAGCAACCTGAACAAACTGATGTTCTCCCTGCGCCACCTGTGCCAGACCGCCCAGGGCGTACCGCAGAATCCGCTGGCTCTCAAGGTCAACGGAGTCATCGATCAAATGGGAAAAGAAAAAGCGCGCGAGCATTTCATCGAAGTGGTGGGCGAAGCGCCGGAGGATGTCGATTTGTGGTTGAAACACGCGGAGTTCGCCAAGAAAAACGCGACACGCAAGGTGCCCTATGCGGAAATCCAGGCATTGATTCTGAAAACCCAACCGTTGATCGATCTGTATAAAGATCTGCTCGACCGCAAAGTGGAAGAATCCAACAAGGATGCGTTTCTGTCCGACAGCGTGACCCTGCTCACCGTCATCAAAGACCGTCTGGCCAAGGAGCCGCGCGTGGTGATGGCCATGCAGGAAGACACCCAACCGCCCCTCCCCACCCGCTGGGAAATGTAACAGTTTTCACCACGGGGCAGAAACAAAAGCCGATAACCCAACGGCCGCCCACACCTTAAATAAAATTTCATTGATCCTTTCCATAGTGCATTCCCACAAAAAAGCGTAGACCGGTTTATCCCTGTTACTTAATTACGCCCGCTAAAAAAACTTTTATCCTAACTTTTTATCCGCAAATTCTTTTTGGCAGAAGGCCATGGCGGTGGTGATGGTGATGAGCATATCAGGTCACCCTTCGACAGGCTCAGGGTGACGCTGAGGAGGAATCCCCCCAGCCCCCTTTACAAGGGGGAGCAAATTATCTCCGGGCATAGCCCGGCCGGCGTGATGCGGGTCAATTCAAATGAGCGACGGAGGGGCGGCGTGTGGGAGCCGTTTTGCGGGACCTGGCGGTTTTTTTCGCGGCGGTTTTCTTTTTCTTGAGGCTGAACTTTTTCTCGAAGCTGTGCTCGATCACCTGGTCCATTGATTCGACGGGAATGAATTTGATTTTCTTGCGGACGCTCTCCGGAATTTCCGGCACGTCTTTTTCGTTGTCTTTAGGGATGATGATGGTTTTGATCTTCACGCGGTGTGCCGCCAGCGCTTTCTCTTTCAGCCCGCCGATGGGCAGAACCTTGCCGGTCAGCGTCACTTCGCCCGTCATGGTGATCTCCCGGCGCACCGGATTGCCGGTCAACGCGGAGATGATCGCCACGGCGATGGTGATGCCCGCCGAAGGCCCGTCTTTCGGGATGGCGCCTTCGGGAATGTGGATGTGCAGGTCCACCTTCTGATAAAAGTTTTTGGGCAGGCCCAACTCCGCCGACCGCTGGCGCACATAACTCAACGCGACCTGCGCCGACTCTTTCATGACCTCACCCAGCTTGCCGGTGGGCGGCGATACCTTGCCGGTGCCGGGGGTGGTGATGACTTCGATGTTGAGCAGTTCACCGCCGAACTCCGTCCACGCCAGCCCGGTAGCGACGCCCACTTCGGACTCCTTCCGCTCGACGTCCTTCGCGAACTTGGAGACACCCAGAAACTTGTTCAGTCCCGCGGGTTTCAGGTCGATGGACGTTTTTTTGCCTTTCGACACCACCTGCGTCGCGGTTTTGCGGCAGAGCGTGCCGATCTCGCGCTCGAGATTGCGCACGCCCGCCTCCCGCGTGTACTCCTGGATGATCGTCTGAAGAATGGTTTTGCCGATATTCAGATTGCGGGTGGTGAGGCCGTGTTCCTTCAGTTTTTTGGGCACCAGAAATTTCGTCGCGATGGACAGCTTCTCTTCCTCGGTGTAACCGGGCAGGCGGATGATCTCCATGCGATCCTGTAACGGCTGCGGGATGGTGTGCAGGACATTGGCGGTGCAGATGAACAGCACCTGCGACAGATCGTAGTCGACTTCCAGAAAATGGTCGTTGAAGTTGCAGTTCTGCTCCGAGTCGAGCACCTCCAGCAGGGCGGATGAGGGATCGCCGCGGAAGTCCATGCTCATCTTGTCAACCTCGTCGAGCAGGAACACGGGATTGATGGAGCCGGCTTTTTTCATGCCCTGGATGATTTTCCCGGGCAGGGCGCCGATGTAGGTGCGCCGGTGACCCCGAATCTCCGCCTCGTCGCGGATGCCGCCCAGGGAGATGCGCACGAACTTGCGCCCCGTGGCGTGCGCAACGGATTTGCCCAGAGAGGTTTTGCCGACGCCCGGCGGGCCTACCAGACACAAAATGGGTCCTTTCATGTTCTTGACCAGTTTCATGACCGCGAGATGTTCGACGATGCGCTCCTTGACTTTTTCGAGGCCGTAATGGTCGTCATCCAGAACTTTTTGCGCCTTTTTGATATCGGTCTTGTCGGCGCCGGGACCCTTCTTCCACGGCAGGTCGACCAGCCAGTCGATGTAATTGCGCACCACGGTGTCTTCGGCAGACATGGGCTGCATGGCTTCCAGCCGCTTCAGTTCCTTGTTCGCTTTTTCGTTGACCTCTTTCGGCATTTTCGCTTTTTTGATGTTCTGCGTCAGCTCGTCGAGGTCGGACTTGAATTCGTCGCGCTTGCCCAGTTCCTTCTGGATGGCCTTCATCTGCTCGTTGAGATAAAACTCTTTCTGGCTACGCTCCATCTGCTTGCGTACGCGGCCGTGCACCCGTTTCTCGATCCTGAGGATTTCCATTTCCGACTTGAGGGTAGTGATGAGTTTGTTTAACCGGTCTTCGGGACTGAAGGTGTCGAGCAGTCCCTGCTTCTCGCCGGTCTGAAACGCCATGTAGGAAGCAATGGTGTCGGCAAACCGGTGCGGCTCGGTGATGTTGGAAAGGGCCGAGATGGATTCCAGCGGTATCTTCTGGTTGAGTTTGGCATATTGCTCAAACTGGCCCTCGATACTGCGCATCAGGGCCTTGAGCTCCGGCGTCACCTGCATGTTTTCTTCGATGCGAACGACTTCCACTTCATAGTAATCGGGATTGTCTTCGAACCCGATGATGCGTCCCCTCTGCATACCTTCCACCAGCACCTTCATGGTGCCGTCGGTGAGTTTCAGGATTTGCAGAATATTCGCAAAGGTCCCGGTTTCGTAAATGTCGCCGGGTTTGGGATCGTTGGTGTTGGCGTGGCGCTGGGCGGCGAGGAAAATATTTTTTTGTTCCGCCATGGCTTTTTCCAACGCGCGGACGGACTTCTCCCGTCCGACAAACAGGGGAATGACCATAAAGGGGAAGACCACGATATCCCGCAACGGGACCAGGGGAAGCACCAACCGTTCTGCGCTCATAATCAGCTCGCCTGTTTCTGTTTCTCGTACACCAGGAGCGGTTGCTCTCTCTTGCTGATGACTTCTTCGCTGATGATGACCTCCTCGATATCTTTACTCGAGGGCAGATCGAACATGATATCCAGCATGATGTCTTCGAGGATGGACCGCAGGCCGCGCGCGCCGGTTTTGCGCTCGTAGGCCTTTTCGGCGATGGCGTGGATGGCGCCCTCGGAGAACTTCAATTTGACGTTTTCAAACTCGAACAGCTTTTTGTACTGCTTGACCAGCGCGTTCTTCGGTTCGGTCAATACTTTCACCAAACTGTCCACGTCAAGCTCGCTCAAGGTGGCGGTGATGGACAACCGCCCGACGAATTCCGGAATGAGCCCGTACTTGAGCAGGTCCTCCGGCTCCACCTGAGCCAGCATTTCAGACATATCCTTGGATTCCTTGGAAACCAGCTCCTGTCCGAAGCCGAGCATCTTTTTGCCGACGCGGTTGCGGATGATCTTGTCGAGGTCGACGAACGCGCCGCCGCAGATAAACAGGATGTTGGTGGTGTTCACCTGCAGGAATTCCTGATGGGGATGCTTGCGGCCGCCCTGCGGGGGCACGCTGGCCTGGGTGCCCTCGATGATTTTCAAAAGGGCCTGTTGCACGCCTTCGCCCGAAACGTCGCGGGTGATGGACGGGTTTTCGGACTTGCGGCTGATCTTGTCCACTTCGTCGATATAGATGATGCCTCGCTCGGCCTTCTCCACGTCGTAATCGGCGGCCTGCAGGAGTTTCAGAATGATGTTCTCGACGTCCTCGCCCACGTACCCCGCTTCAGTCAGCGTGGTGGCGTCGACAATGGTGAACGGCACGTCCAGGATTCTAGCCAGGGTCTGGGCCATCAGCGTTTTCCCGGAACCCGTGGGGCCGATCAACAGCACGTTGCTTTTCTGCAGTTCCACGTCCTCCAGGTCGACATGGGAATCCACCCGCTTGAAATGGTTGTGAACCGCGACGGACAGAATTTTTTTGCACCGGTCCTGCTTGATGATGTACTGGTCGAGGTGTTTGAAAATTTCCCTGGGTTTGAGGAGGTGCTTGAAGTCTTCGCTCTTTTCCTGAGCCCACTCCTCCACCATGATTTCATTACACAGCTCGATACACTCATCACAGATATAAACCGTGGGGCCCGCGATCAGCTTTTTAACTTCCTCCTGGCTTTTGCCGCAGAAGGAGCAACGGTAATTTCCGGAAGTGGAACTTTTCTTTGCCATTCATGCCTCCAATTGTGCTGGGATAACCCGTCCAATCGGTTGAGGGTGTTTACTTGTCGTCTTTTTTCTTCTTAACTTTTTGCACTTCGGTGCGGCTGGTGATCACACTATCGATCAACCCGTATTCTTTGGCTTCCTCTCCGGTCATGAAATTGTCCCGCTCGGTGTCTTCCCGGACCTTGTCCTTGGGCTGACCGGTATGTTTCGACAGAATATCGTCCAACCGTTCGCGTATCTGTAAAATTTCCTTGGCCTGGATCTGGATATCGGTGCTTTGGCCCTGAAATCCGCCGGACGGTTGGTGAATCATGAGCCGCGAGTTGGGCAGGGCAAACCGTTTCCCTTTGGTGCCAGCCGCCAGAAGCAGCGCGCACATGCTGGCGGCCTGTCCCATGCAGATCGTCTGCACATCCGGCTTGATGTACTGCATCGTGTCATATATCGCCAGTCCGGAGGAGACTTGCCCGCCGGGGCTGTTGATGTAGAGATAAATGTCCTGCTCCGGTTCGTCGGATTCCAAAAACAGCATTTGGGCGATGATCAGGTTGGCCATATGGTCGTCCACCTGGGTGCCGATGAAAATAATCCGGTCCTTCAACAGGCGGGAATAGATATCGTAAGAGCGCTCGCCGCGGCTGGTCTGCTCCACCACAATCGGCACCAGTTGGTTCGTTATCGAATTGTAGATTTTGCTGCTAGTCATCAATGAATCACTTTCTTTAAAAGGATGGTGAGAACGGGATGGACGGATACAAAAACACCGGCGCACCGCACCCAAAAAGGAGGCCCCGAAAGCTTTCCGCGCCGGTCAAAAGTTGTATATCTCCTTTAATTATTGACCTTTAACTTATCTCTGTCAACCATTTCTTCGGTCACTTTTACCCGGTCGATCAGCTGATCCAGCGTCTTTTCCCGTCGAATTCTGGAATGCAGTCTCATTAACGCGCCCGACTGAGCCCATTCCTTTTTTAATTTCTTCAAATTACCTCCCAGAATCTGAGCGAAGTTGGCTAACTCCCGGTTGAGTTCCTCGTCGCTGACCTCAATCTCCATATCGTCGGATAATTGCCCGATCACCAGCTCCTGCTGAAGAATTTTGAGGGCCCCTTCGCGGTGCTTTTTCTCTTCTTCGGGGGTCACGGTCTCCGCTGTCTTGGCATCCGCCGCGCCGGTGTCCACCGGCTGTCCTGAGTCCGCCTGTTTTTCCCTGTTCACCATGAACGCGATCTGCTCTTTGACCAGTTTTTCGGGCACGTTGATGGGATTGGCCGCGCCCAGTTTTTCCTCCAGATCCTTGCGGGCGGTCTTTTTGGCTTGGCTGCGTTCAAAGTCCATCAGACTGTTGCGGATGCCCTCACGCATTTCGTCGACATTGTTATAGACATTCTTCCGGTCGGCGGTCTGCGCGAACTCGTCGTTCACCTCCGGTAATTCCTTGATCTGGATGCCCTTCAACAACACCTTGAACTCCACGTCGTTGCCGGCGATGGCGGCGTTGGGGTGGTCCGCAGGCATGGCCAACTGAAAGGTCCGCTCCTCTTCCAACTGCATGCCGGTGACTTCTTCGTCGAATCCCTCGACCAGGTTTTTGGCTCCGATCTGGATGATGTAATCCTGGGCGGCACCCGACTCGATAGCCTTGCCGTCGACCAAGCAATCGAAATCGATCTTGATGAGGTCGTCCTTTTGTGAGGCCCGGCCAGTCACCTGCACGGTTTTCGATTTCTGTTGCCGGTAGGCCTCGATCATCCGGTCCACATCCTCATCGGTGATTTTTGGGATTTTCAGGTGAACCTCCAAATCCTGGTAATCCTTTACCTCGATGGGCGGCAGGACTTCGACGTTGGCGATCACGCTGATGTCGGTTCCTTCTTCGGCCTGAATTTCGACCACGGACGGCTCGCCCATGGCCCGCAACTTGTTTTCCTGAATGCCCTGGTTGATGCTGTCCGAAACCATCTGGGTCAACACTTCCTGTTTGACCTCCGGCCCGAAGCGCTTCTCCAGCATGGAAGCCGGCACCTTGCCGGGGCGGAATCCGGGAACCTTGACCTCGCGGCCCAGCTTCTGATAGTAGGCTTTGAGCTTGGACTGGTAATCGCTTAGCGGAATCTCGATTTTCAGCTGGCGGTTGCAGGAGTCGATTTCCTCGACTTCACATTTCATAATTAAATGTTTTTTAGAAGGTTAATTTCCATATGCGAAGGGGGGGATTCGAACCCCCACGGTTGCCCACTGGATCCTAAATCCAGCGCGTCTGCCAGTTCCGCCACCCTCGCGCATCTGAAGGTTTCGATTAAATCACCTTTTATCAGGCGTGTCAAACCGGGAGCCAGGACGGAACACTTTGAAAAATGGCCTAGTAAGACAAGGGATCAAAATAGCCATTGCCAAACGCCGGGGAATCCTCCACTATTCGACTATCCTGCCAGAGGGAGTTGTTTGTCTGATACCTTAAACCTGAATCAAGGGGGTATTCTATGACCAACAAGTTCGTTTCATTTGTAATTCTATTAGCTTTTATCCTGGGGTTGGCGGTCACGCCCGCGTGGTCCAGTGAAGACGAAGCCATCGCTAATGAGCTGACTATCCTGCTCAAAGCATCCCGCGCGGTTTTGGTGCAAAACAAACCCCTGATCAAGAATCCCCAGAAGGCCGGTATCGGTGTCGATAAATTCCTTTCCATTACTTACAGCAACTACGAAAAAGCCACCGGCAAAAAGTTCAAAAAGGGCAGTGGTAATGTCGGCAAGGCGCAGGACCAGCTGATCCAGGCCATCAAACAGGTGGTCGGTGGTGTGGTCAGCGGCAAAGACACCGCACTGGACCCGCAGGGGCGTTTTCTGCCCGCCATTTTTGCCCGGAAGGCCGCCACCCAGTTCGGCCAGGTGACGCGAGGTCAAATGACCCTCAAACTCACCACCCGCGATGAATACCTGGTGAACGTTTCAAACAAAGCCGATGCCTGGGAAAAAAGCGTGATCGATGGCAAATTTTTGAAACAAGGCTGGAAAAAAGGTCAGTCCTATTCCCAGATGACCCAGCACAAGGGAAAAAAAGCGTTTCGCCTGATTTCGCCGGAGTATTTCAAGAAGGGTTGCATGGGTTGTCATGGCGGCAAAAACGGCGCCAAGATTCACGCCAGCAAAATGCCCGGTTTGGCAGGCCAACTGGGCGGCGCCATCAGCGTTTCGATTTACAAGTAACCACAATGGGCAGTTTCGTTGGACGGACGACTCAACCCGGTTGATCTCTCCCGCCGGTCAAACCCACAGCGCTCATCAACCACCATCCCATCTGGCAGGATCATTTCGAAACCGGAGCCTTTTAAAAGGCTCCGGTATTTTTTTGTGATTTGACCACCGCAGCCTCATTTCTTTTCAGGTCATTATTTTTTTACGAAGATTTCCGGAGTCCGGCCCTGCCACTGGCCCCCGCCTTCTGGTAGCACTTCATGGGTTCCCAAAACCAGGACCCCGCGGGGCGCCAGCACATCGGAAATCCGCCGCAGAACTTGAACCTGCAACTCGTGTTGGTAATAGGTGAATGCCAGATTGCGGCACAAGATCAGGTCAAACGGCCCTTCCGGTGTTTGACGGCGGATGTCCTGCTTCACAAAACGGACGGGTGTTTGAAATGGGGTTTGCAATTGAAACTGATTTCCTTTGTGCGCAAACCCCCGGTCCCGCCACTCCCGGGGCAGGTCTTTGAGCGCGCTGGCGGGGTAACAGGCCCGCCGGGCCCGCTCCAGAAGCGCGGCATCGATATCCGTCGCCACCAAGTCCAATGTGAGATCCGGGTACCGGTCCTGCAACAGGAAATTCCACAACAGGGTGAGGGTATACGGTTCTTCCCCGGAGGCGCACCCCGCGGACCAGATATGTATAACCGTCTTCCCTTTCCGTTGTGCCGTTTCTGCCAAGTCGGGAAGAACATCTCCGCTGAGGGTGTCAAATACTCCCTTGTCCCGGTAAAACCGGGATATGGTAACCCGGCACAGGGGTTCCAGAACCTTCCACTCTTCCGGGTGCTGTTCGAGATAAGCGGAGTAGGCCCTGGAATCGGGCAGGTTCAGTTCTCGAATCCTTTTTTGAATCCTTTTGCAGACCTGTCCCCGTACTTTACGGAAGCCCGGCCAGCGCAAACCTAGGTGGGGCAGGGCCCATTGCAGGAATTCAGTACAGAGTTGATCTCGCATGGCAACCCTTCGACCCTGCCAGTGACGGAATGAGTCTGCCGAATCTGGAAAACATCACTTTCCGTGTTGGGATTTAATCTTGCGGTCGGCCGGGAGGAGGCGGGTTTGCGGCGGGTAATAGCCTTTGGGTACAGTGAAGTTGGGATACACCCAGGACTCCTTGCCCAGCAGAACGGCGGGGGACAAGACGGCGTTGCAACCGACTTCCACATAATCGCCCAGCACCGCGCCGAATTTCGAGCGTCCGGTGTCCACTTCCTTCCCTTCCACTTCCGCAAAAATGCGTGGGAACTGAAAGTCTCTTTTATTCGCCGGGGACCGGAACTCCAGGTTGGCGAGCCGCGAACCGGCGCCGAGGTTGACGTAACTGCCGACGATGCTGTCGCCGATATAATTGAAATGCCCCGCCTCGGTGTGGTTCATGATAATACTGTGCTTCACCTCGGTATTGTGGCCGATGACGCAATGGTCGCCCACCACAACGCCGCCGCGCAGGTAAGCGCCTTGGCGGATTTCGCAATCCTTGCCGATAATCGCCGGTCCCTTGATGATGGCCGAAGGTTCCAGCACCGTTCCCTGATCCAAAAAAATACCCAACGGTTTCAGAATCACCGGTTCGGTAATCTCGACCCATCGCTCGACGATACACGCCGGTTCATTGATGCGCGGCAACCCATCGTTCTTCGCCAGCGTCACACCCTCGAGCGAGGTCACCTCTTTTACGTCCGGCAAATCGTCGAGGGCATCGCGCAGGGAGGGCTCGAAGGTATCCAGCGGTTGCCAGGGCGTTTCGATGCCCTCAAACCAGTGTTTATAGGCGAATTGGTCGAGGTGATCGTAAAAGTTTTTAAGGTCCATAGGATGGCCATGTGGTGAAATCGTTTTCAAAGGGA
>CAYPKH010000016.1:8818-12272 GCA_964411245.1 uncultured Nitrospina sp. | reverse complement strand
GGGAACCTCTCTCCGGCAGGGCGCCAAAAAAGTGTATCTGTTTGAATTGCTGGACGAGCCGCCTGCGGAAAGAAACCCGGATAATCCCTGGCCGCAATGGCCCGCCATCATGTACATCAGCTCGTCTCACGCGGAAGCGCCGGAGCGGGTGACGCGCTACAATATCTCCACAAAAAAGTTCACCGGCGAAAACGGCCGGGTCAAACAGATCCATGCCGTGAAAATCCAATTCGGCGACCCCGATCCTGAAACCGGCCGGCGTCCCATGGAAGAAATCCCAGGCTCCGAGTTCACGTTGGATGTCGACCTGGTCCTGCTGGCGATGGGATTCGTCCATCCCGTGCATGAAGGGTTGGTTAAGGAGTTTGGATTGGATTTGGATGGGCGCGGCAACGTTGCCTGCGATCAGAAGAAGATGACCAGCGTGGACGGTGTGTATGTGGCGGGCGACATGACGCGGGGTCAGTCGTTGGTGGTCTGGGCCATCGCCGAAGGCCGCGAAGCCGCCCGTTCTGTCGACGAATACCTCATGGGCTACACCTTCCTGCCCCACAGCGAGTTTCTCTAAATACCTCTCCGATCAATACAGATATTTTCCAAGCGAAGTTAAAGGAGTCCCCGAAAAAACTGGAGGGAAGGGTTTCGTTATTTCCCCAGGGAGACGATGAGTTCCACGCGTTTGTGGATGCCCAGTTTTTTGAAGATGCGTTTCAGGTGAAACTTGACGGTGAAAGCGCTGATCGACAGCATTTTGGCGATCTCGTCGTCGTTGTAGCCTTGGGCGGCGAGTTGCACCACTTCTTTTTCCCGCCGGGTGAGTCCGGATTCTTCGATTTTGATGTTTTGCGAAAAGGTGGGTTTGGGGCCGAAGGAGGATTTATTTCCTCTTTTTTCCAGACAGCGATTCACTTTTTCGAACAAATCGTCCCGATTCACCGGTTTCAATAAATAATCATCCAGATTCAACCGCAGGGCTTCGATGGCGGTTTCCATGGACCCGTAACCGGTTAAAATCATAACCGGTGTGTTCGGATTCAATTGTTTGATTTCCTTCGAAATCTCCAGGCCGTCCTTCCCCTCCATTTTTAAATCGATGATCACCAGATCGTGCTGGAGTTTTTTGAAACTGTTCAGACCTTCCTCGCCGGAGTTTGCGGTGGTGACTTGATAACCACTCTCCTTAAGATCGTCACTGACCGCTTCCAAAACAACTTCCTCATCGTCAATCAGCAAAATCGATTGTCCAGTCATTGCAAGGACTCCGCTATTTTCAAATTCAGCCAATGCCATCAACCCGATTTAAGTGAAGCGACATAATATCAAATTAAATTAAATTTAACCTAGCAAAAAGTGGTGAATTTTTTAATTAAGTTGAAATGAGGGCCGTTGGGGAGTTTTTATTTTCTTTGAAAATAAATATTTTAGGAGTGGAACACCCAAATTTAGGTGCTTATGTGATTTTAAAACTGCAAGCGTTGAAAAAATCCTTTCAGTTTTTCTTTGACGGGTTTGCCGTCTATTTCGGCGAGGTCGTGGAGCAGTTCTTTTTGTTTTTTGTTTAATTTTTTCGGGGTTTCGACTACCAGTTGAATAATTTGATCCCCGCGGCTGCGGCCGCGGATTTGCGGGATGCCTCCTCCTGAGATGCGATAGCGGTTACCGGATTGCGTGCCCGCCGGGATGGCAATGACTTTGGGTTTATGATCGAGTAAGGGCACTTCGATTTCCGCTCCCAGGGCGGCCTGGGAAAAAGAAATATTCAATTGGCAGTAGATGTCCAGCCCTTCGCGGTGAAAGAATTCATGAGCCTGGACGTGAACAAACACGTACAGGTCTCCGGGCGGCATACCCGGTGCTGCTTCCCCTTCCCCACGAAGGCGCAGGCGGGACCCATCGTCTACTCCTGGGGGGATGTTGACGGAGACTTGTTTTTTGTCGATTTCAACGCCTTCCCCTCGGCAGGTGGTGCAGGGGTCTTTGATGATTTGCCCGGTGCCGTGGCAATGAGGGCAGGGACTGGCCAGGCTGAAAAACCCCTGGGAACGAACCACCTGTCCGGTACCGCGGCAGGTCCCACAATGAACCGGCGAAGTGCCGGGTTTGCACCGGGAGCCTTTGCAGGTATGACAGGGCACATGTTTGCGGACTTCGACAGTCTCTTCGGTTCCGAACGCGGCCTGTTCGAAGGAGATGGTGACATCGGTGCGCAGATCCGCGCCGCCGCGTTGGCTCCCGCCACCGCCGAAAAAATCGCCGAATATGTCGCCGAAGGCGGAAAAGATGTCTTCAAAACCGCCGAACCCGCCAAACCCCTGTCCCTTCAATCCGTCGTGTCCGAATTGATCGTAGACCCTCCGCTTTTCCGGATCACGCAGGACTTCATAAGCCTCGGCGGCTATCTTGAAACTTTCCTCGGCGTCTTTGTTGCCGGGATTTTTATCCGGATGGTATTTGAGAGCCAGTTGGCGGTAGGATTTTTTCAATTCGGATTCAGAAGCGTTGCGGTCGACTCCCAGAACTTGATAATAGTCTCGCTTCACCCGGGCTCCTTACGGTTTGAGTTTGGCCACTTTAACTTTGGCAGGCTTGAGTAATCTGCCTTTAAAAAGGTAACCCGCTTCCAGCTCTTCGACAACCCAATTATCCTGACCCGGATCGGTGGTTTCCACGGTCATGAACGCTTCGTCGGTCTGGGGATCGAATTTGCGGTCGGAAGTGGGGATAATTTCCACGCCGTTTTCCTTGAGCGTGCCGAGCAATTGGGAATGAATCATTTCGATTCCCTGTTTCAGGCTTTCATAGTCGGCGGACGATTGCGCCGATTCGGTCGCGCGCTTCAGGTTGTCCAGGATGGGCACCAGTTTTTTGAAAAAGTCGGCTTTGATTTGTTCGAGGCGGTTTTCGTTTTCCTTGTGCAGGCGGATGCGGATTTCGTCGGTTTCTGCGGATTTGGATTTATAGGCAGTGATATATTCCTGAAGTTGTTTGTCTTTCGCCTCGGCTTGCTGTTTCAACTGTTCGACATAAGAGGGCAGGCGTTCTTCCGATTCATCGGCGAGCGATTCGCTTTCTTCCGCAAGGACCCAATGGCGCCTGTCGTTAACAGTGAACCGGGGCGTTTCCTGGTTCTCCGTTTGGGAGTCATTACTTTTTGATTCGCTCATAACGGCACCGGATGCTTGATAAATTTTAAGCGGGGAAGCCGTTCTCACGGCTTCCCCGCTTGGGAGAGGTTAAACTCTCTAAGGGAGGTGAGAAACCGGGCAAGCCCGGTTTCTCGAAACGAGCCGGAGTGATGTGCTAGGACACCCACCAGCCTTGGCATTCATTTTTTGTTGCTAACGTCTTCAAACTCGGCATCGACGACATCATCGTCGGGTTTGCCGGAGCTATCTCCGTCTCCGCCTTCACCCGATTCAGGGCCGCCTTCCGGGCCGCCTTCCGGGCCGCCTTC
>CAYPKH010000016.1:0-8718 GCA_964411245.1 uncultured Nitrospina sp. | reverse complement strand
GGGCCGCCTTCCGGGCCGCCTTCCGGGCCGCCTTCGCCGCCGGAGGCATCGGTTTGTGCGTACATCTTTTGAGCCAGGGTATGGGACGCCTGGGTCAGGGCTTCGATCTGGCTTTTGATTTGCTCGACATCGGGGTCTTCACCTTCCAACACCTTTTTGGCTTCGACGATGGCTTCTTCCGCGGCTTTGATGTCTTCCTCGCCCAGCTTCTCTTTGTTCTCCCGGATGGTTTTTTCGGTGCTGTAGATCAGAGAATCGAGCTGGTTGCGGGCGTCGATCGCCTCACGCCGTTGCTTGTCGGTTTCGGCGTTGGATTCAGCATCCTTCACCATGTTGTCGATTTCGCTGTCACTGAGACCGGTGTTGTCGGTGATGGTGATCTTCTGTTCCTTGCTGGTGCCCTTGTCCTTAGCGGACACGTGGAGGATACCGTTGGCGTCGATGTCAAAAGTGACGTCGACCTGCGGCACACCCCGGGGCGCTGCGGGAATCCCGTCGAGGTGAAATTTACCCAGCGAGCGGTTGTCTTTCGCCATTTCCCGTTCCCCTTGAAGCACGTTGACTTCGACGCTTGGCTGGTTGTCCGATGCGGTGGAGAACGTTTCACTTTTGCGCGTGGGGATGGTGGTATTCCGCTCGATCAGCCGGGTGGTGACTCCGCCCAGGGTTTCGATTCCCAGAGACAGCGGCGTGACGTCCAGCAAGAGGATATCTTTCACGTCTCCGGAAAGAACTCCGGCCTGAACCGCGGCACCGAGCGCCACCACTTCGTCCGGGTTGACGCCGCGGTGCGGCTCTTTCTCAAACAGATTTTTGACGATTTCCTGGACTTTGGGAATCCGGGTGGAACCTCCCACCAGAACCGCTTCGTGTATCTGGTTCGGTTTCTGGCCGGCGTCCTTGAGCGCTTTCTTACAGGGCCCCTGGGTGCGGTCCAGCAAATCGTCCACCATAGACTCGAATTTAGCGCGCGATAATTTCATGTTGAGATGTTTGGGACCCGTTTGATCGGCGGTAATGAATGGCAGATTAATATCGGTTTCGGTGGTGGAGGACAACTCCATCTTGGCTTTTTCCGCCGCTTCCTTCAATCTCTGCAGAGACATGTTGTCGTTGGACAAATCGATCCCGCTGTCTTTTTTAAATTCGGTGACGAGCCAGTCGATGACCCGCTGGTCCAGGTTGTCGCCGCCCAGATGGGTGTCTCCGTTGGTGGCCTTGACCTCGACAACATTGTCTCCGACTTCTAGAATGGAGATGTCGAATGTTCCGCCGCCAAAGTCATAGACGGCGATCATGTGGTCTTTATTCTTGTCCAGGCCGTAAGCGAGTGCAGAAGCGGTCGGCTCGTTGATAATGCGCTTGACGTCCAGGCCGGCGATTTTTCCGGCATCCTTGGTGGCCTGCCGCTGAGCGTCGTTAAAATAGGCGGGAACGGTGATCACCGCTTCGGTTACCGTTTCCCCCAAATAGGCTTCGGCGGATTTTTTCAGCTTTTGCAGAATCATCGCGGAGATTTCCGGAGCGCTGTATTGCTTGCCCTGGATTTCAATCCGCACGTCATTTTTTGGGCCTTTAATTACTTTATAGGGGACCATTTTCATTTCTTCGCTGACTTCGTCGAAGGCACGCCCCATGAACCGCTTCACCGAAAAAATGGTATTTTCGGGGTTGGCAATGGCCTGCCGCTTGGCAACCTGGCCCACCAGAATTTCACCTTCCTTGGTGAACGCCACGACGGACGGAGTGGTCTGGTTCCCCTCTTCGTTGACGATGACTTTCGGTTCACTTCCTTCCATCACGGCCACCACGGAATTGGTGGTCCCCAAATCGATTCCAATGATCTTTCCCATGGGTGCAAATCCTTTCAAAGTATGCGATATTAATATTAAGTCTTATTTTTGAAACGGTTATCGTTGTTATGTGTGGGTTCGCGCTCCTGGAAATAAATAAAACCGCTCCAGGGTCGAGTCAAGGTTGGGCCGGTATTTATTTTACTCAAAAACCAGCAGGGCAGGGGGTGGTCGGACGGCACATAAACTGTTTAAAATTAATTATTTAGAGTGATCTTGTCGAGGCTTTTGACGAAATCAAGTCGGAGAGGTTGCTGTGAAAATTAAAAGTTCGGAAAACCATAGAGAATTTTCCCGTGTGGAAATCAAAGTGCAGGCCAACATTCAGGCCAGGGGCCGGGCCATCGTTTCCAGGGATACGCAGGACATCAGCATGAAAGGTGTATTCGTGAATGGTGAGGCGGATTGGCCAATCGGGACCGAATGCGAGATTCATCTGCTTCTAGAAGGCCAGCAACCGCCGGTAGATCTGTCGGTGAAGGGCCGGGTCCAGCGGGTGACGGAGGATGGCATGGGACTGCTGTTCACTGAGGTGGGTCTGGAGGCATATGAGCACCTTCATAATCTGGTCATGCTGAATAGCCACGAACCGGATAAAGTGGAGCAGGAGTTCAAAAACCACATGGGTCTGAAGAAGAAATAATCTTCTTTTCAGGCCCGTTGTCGGAATATATTAGACTCGCCTTATTAATTAGGGTGGCGGCGGACTGTTTTTTATTATCTTCCTGTTCCTGCAGCATGGCCACCAAAAACTGTAAATTATCGCACTCGAAATTTACGGAGGTTACCATTTTGCTTCGCGGATGGTGAAGATCATAATCCGTAACGGCAACCGAAGGCAGAGAAATCGAGCATCGCTTGTGTTGCTCTAAATAGTTATTTTTAAATGAAAATTTTATAAAAAAGGCCTCATTAGGCTCATCCGATTATGGAGCCCGGCGGAGAGGATTCCAGAGAAGGGGGTGAGACAATTTTTTGCAGGATTTACAGGAAAATGGAGTAAAAAAACAGGCCCGCCGGAGCGGGCCTGGAGGAAGCTTATTCTTGGTTTTCGTCGAGGCCCTGGTACAGCTCTGCCATAAACAAAGGGGTCTCCTTCTTTTCAGGGATCTTTCTTTGTTCCTTGCGGGCGGCAATTTCTTCCAATTCCTCTTTACCTTCGGGAGTCAATGCCCAGGGGGTGATGGACTTTTTGGCTTTTTTGATGGCTTCCGTGATTTTAATCAGCTTATCGGAGTCTAAATCCCGGATGGACAACAGGGCGTCCTCATGGCCGTCATAAGCGCACCATGCCATGGTATAGCAGTTGGTGTTGGCACGGATCATTTTCAAGGTAATATTGGCGAAATGGCAATGCACCCCGATAAAAGCGCATACGTGAATCTTGTTATGCTGAATGGTCAAATTGGGGTGGCAGGGGTTCATTACCGCTTCCGGGTCGATTTTGGGATAAATCGGCCGGTAATCCGGCATGGGAATGATATTCATTCCCGGAACTTCTTTCACCAAGTCCAGCGCCAGTTTGGCTTTGTGCCGGGTTTCCTCATTCCACCCCCACACCAGCATCGGTCCGGGAAACAAAGTGGGATTCCTTAGGGTCAACATCTTGTGGGCACAAATTTCCATGGCCTTGTCTTCGGGGACGTGTTCCCCCTCAACCAATTGGTTGGGGCTTCCCTTTTCAGGTTGGAAAATTCCCATAGAGGCCGCGGACGGCGGCAGAAACCCCGCAGGACCCAATTCAAGTTTTGGCATTCTACTAAACCTCCAAAAAACAATTATTTATGATAATCCAGTAATGGGATGACACTATTTTAACCCCGCCCGTTGTAGCCATTTCCAAAGGGAAAACCCTCGAAATGGGGCTGGCAGGGAACTTTCAAACAATAAGAGGTTGAATGTTATTACCAATTTTCCAAACTGTCAATATTTTAATGGGCTGAATGGGGCGGTGCCGTGGGACGAAAAAGGCTGGAAATCCCCTGATTGGTGGCGGTCAGAACCCCTGTTGTTTTCCCCACCCGAAAGGATTTTGCGCCCAGGCATCCAACGTCTGTTTTTCCCCGGAACTGATGCGGTTTTCCTTGACCGCATATTGGAGGAGGGTTTCCAGAGTGAGCAGGGTGTGCAGACGGCATTGGGATTTTTGAAACCGTTGCTCCGTTTCGGGAAACCCGTAACTGAATATTCCGAGACAATGCTTCACCACTCCGCCGGCTTCGCGTACGGCATCGACGGCTTTGAGGGCACTGCCGCCGGTGGAGATCAAATCTTCCACCACCACCACGTTCTGTCCCGGTTTCAATAGGCCTTCCACCTGGTTTTTGAGCCCGTGTTCTTTGGCGGCGGACCGCACATAAATGAGAGGAGTTTTCATCAGGTTGGCCAGAGAGGCGGCGTGGGGAATGCCCGCAGTGGCGACTCCCGCAACGCTATCGACGGACACACCTTCCCGCCCGATGATGTCCTTCATGGCTTCGGCCACCAGAGCGCGGTGTTCGGCCTGGCCGAGAAGCATTCGGTTATCGTTGTAAATGGGCATCCGGTAGCCCGAAGTCCACGTGAACGGGTTTTTGCAATCGATTTTAATGGATCCAATTTCGAGACTGATCTTTGCCAGTTGGTGTGCAAAGGTCATTAGGGATAAACCTCCCTGGTGTGCGCTAAAAAGTCCGGTGGATGAACGATTCGCCGCGGGACCCGTCAAAATTGCCCAATCCTCTTAGCGTGACGCCGAACAGTATCCGGGTTTCGTTTCGTTTGAAGGTGCCGGAAAAAATATTACGGTCGATGTAATCGATGCTGAATCCCCAGCACATGCATTTGTCATTATAAGTCAGACGGCCGTTATGTTCTAAAAATGTATCGTTGAACTCGTCATACCGGACACTGTATTTCGCGTTCCACCCTTTGGGCAGGGTGACATCCAAGGTGCCTAGGATACTGGCCGTCTGGTCGTCCCTTTCCCGGCGCTCAAATATCAGCATGAGCCACGAATTCAGTTTAACACCGGTATCGATGTTCCAGGTTTCCAGGGCATCACTGTAGACGTTGTAGGTGAAATCGGTATTCAGGAAAAAGGAGTCGGAGATTCTGCTGTCCAGGTCGAAACGGATGGGCGAAAAGGGGCGGCGGGGGTTCCCCGGCGTGACCAGGCCCCGTGCCTCGTCCAGATCGTAACTCTGACTGATTTCCAATCGGGCGATTTGTTTCACTTCCGAATCCTTGCCGCTGACCGGGCCTTTGCGGAGCAGGCGTTGAACCAGAAAAAAGCTGAGCCGGTTCACGTCTTCCACCGCGTCGATGGCGTCCACCAGACGGATCTTGGCCCGGTCGTTGCGGTCGAGGTCGGGGATGTAATCGTACTGCAGGCGCGGCTCCACCACATGCTTGTAACGGGACCCCTCCGGATTATCCCCTCCAAAGATCCGGTTGAACTTGGGTCCTTCCAGCAACACGTTCACGTCTATCATTTCCCGGGAGAAATTTTCGCCGCGGGTGACGGTGACGGGTGCCGGGCTGACCTGGATTTCCTTATCGTAAAATGTCTCCCGGAAACCCACCCGGGGAGTCAATTGCAGCCAGGGAGCGATAGCAATCGGCAGGGACAGGCTGGGGTGGTAGTCGAAGCGTTGGACTGTTTCGTTGATATCGTTGGAACTGCTGGGGTCCAGGTCGAATAAAAAGTTGGTGTAACTGATTTCCTGATCGAAATAGGTATTTAAAAACCCCGCTTCTACCGGTTGGGTCTTGTAGGTGACTGTCGGCAGGAGCCCGAATTTTTCGTCCAGGGTGAACTGTTCGCTTTCCCGGAAGCGGGTCAGGACGTCAAACGTGTGGTTGTCCCATGTACGGAACAGGCTGGCGAAGGAGTCCGAACTGCGCCGCGTTCTCAGTTCCGTCTGGTTGGCAAAGGTATTATTGAAGTTGGCTTTTGACGTTTGGTCGAGCTTGGCGTTCAGCTTGAATCCCAGAGGCAGGTGTTGACGGTGAACAGCATCGAGTTTCCAGAAAGTACTTTGGGTTAAATTGTCGTCCAGAAACACAAAGTTAACCTGTCCGTAAGTGGTTTTACTGGGGGCGTACCGGAACTCTGTTCGCGAACGGATGCCGCGCTTTTCAATATAATCGGCACCGAAGGTGGCGTCGGACCATTGATTGATCGCCCAGAAATAGGTTATCTCCACCGTTTCTCCGTCCACGTTGCTGGTCGAGACCCTGGGGGCGAGGAAGCCGGATTTTCGTTTGGTCAGGATCGGGACATAACCGACGGGAATATACAGGATGGGAATGTTTTTGATGCGAAACACACCGCCCGTAAACCAGGCCCGGTCGTCGAGGATTATGTCGGTATCGGCGACATCGATTCGCCAGTCGGGGACCTCCCCCGTGCAGGTGGTGAGGGTCGCGTCCTGGGCGGTATAGTGATTTTCTGATAATTTCGTTACCTCCTCACCGGTGATGAAATAAAGATCGCCCAGTTTGCCGTCCACCTTGAACAGGCGGCCTTTTTCGGTTTTGACATTAAACTGGGCCTTCTCGGCTTTGAAGACCGTTCCTCTTTCCGCGGTCATGACCACATGGCCCTTGGCCTGGCCTTTGCCGGTTTCGGTATTGATCACAATTTCATCCGCGGTGATTTTTCGCGCTCCATAAGTGACCACAACATTGCCTTCGGCTTTGATCAGGTTTTTCTCCACCAGGTGAAGCATGTGGTCGGCCGTCAAATTTACCGGTTCTTCGTTTTCTGAGGGGGAGGTGGGTCCCGAGGGGAGTTCTTTTCCCGGGGCGTCGAAGGGCAGTTCAAAGTCCGGGTTCACGATGCCGGGGGATTTTTGGCCGTCCGCATCCTGCTGGGCCCGGGCATCCGGCAAAAACATTCCGGAGGAGAGGGGCCACAGGAGCGTCAGAAGGCAGACGCTACGAATTATGGGTTTGATTTTCAATAACCTGCTTAGCCTCAGCTACCGTGAATAAGGAACCTGTGACCACAATCAGGTCTTCAGGTCGAGCGACTTGAGTAGCACGATCCAAAGCGGACGGGACGTCCTCGACCCTATCTATCGGTTGCGTGAATCCCGCAAGAGCGTCCCGGATCGCGTCCAGAGGGGCGCTTCGATCGCTTTTTGGCCGGGTCAATATCATGTGATCGAAATGCTCTTTAATAATATCGGTGATTTCTGCCAGAGGTTTATCCTTCATGATCCCGAAAACCCAGATTTTTCTTTGATGGGGAAACAATTCGGAAAGAGCGGCGGTCAATTTTTTAAAACTGTCGGGATTATGGGCGCCATCCATTATGAGCAAAGGGCTGGTGCCGCATAGTTCCAGGCGGCCGGGCCAACCCACGGATTTCAAACCCTCCCGAAGGGTGGATTCGGTGATGGACGGATCGGCCAGGGCTGTGCAGGCAGCCACCGCCAACCCCGCATTGAGCGACTGGTGCCTTCCCGCCAGGGGAATTTCCAGACCTTTATACCAAATTTCAGGTCCATTAAAATCAAAAACCTGACCCTCCGGAGAGTGCGATTGAACCGCCACCTGAAAGTCGCGCCCCAATTGCAGAAGGGATGCCTGGTGCGCCCGGCTCTGCTCCTCGACGACCTTGATCACTTCTTTTTCTTGTGAACCGCACACCACGGTGCAAGGATGCTTGATGATCGCGGCCTTTTCCCCGGCGATCTGGTCCAGACGGGTTCCCAGGATCGATTCATGGTCCCGGGAGATTGGGGTTATAATGCAGATGCGGCCGCGGCAAAGGTTGGTGGAATCGAGACGTCCGCCCATGCCGACTTCAATGACGTTCCAGTCGGTTTTACAATGCTCGAATTGCAAAAACGCCATCACCGTACCGAACTCGAAAAAGGTGGGGGCACAGTTTAATGCGGCTGAGGCTTGTTTGATGGCGGCCACCCAATGGATCAACTTTTCGGGTTCTATGAGCCGGCGGTCGACTTGAATGCGTTCCCGGAAATCCAGAATGTGTGGCGAGGTATACAATCCCACGCGGGAACCCGAGGCGCGCAAAATGGATTCTACAAACGCCGCGGTGGACCCTTTACCGTTGGTGCCCGCGATATGAACTGTCGGGATTTTCAACTGGGGATTGCCGAAATAATTCAGCAGCCGCTCCGTGTTGTCCAACCCCAGTTTGATTCCCAGCCGGGCTAGGCGGTATAAATAATCGAGGGATTCCTGGTAGTTCATAAAAAGGCACTCGCTTTCATGGAGAGCGCGCAGGTCCTTCCGGCTCTCAGGGATCACATGAAGTCCGCTGAAGTACGTTTTTAAATGGATTATATTTTCTCATTTCCGTTGTGTGTGAGTAAAATACTTAATCATTAATTATCATTAATCGTGAAGGAAACCCATTCATGGGCGGCCAACCTCAATCGGCGCGAATTCCCTGGTTGGAAGTATCCGGAAAGGTGGACTCCGCCGAGCCGGTGGAAGGGTTGCCGCCGGGTCTGAAGTATCGTGCCGAGGTGGAGATTGCGGTGACCCAGGCTTTACCGGAGGCATGCTATGCCTTGGATATCGTTAAGAAACTCGCGGAAGGCGCCACGGCACTGGGGATATTCGGGCCGTGCCCGGATTTGAAGGCGCAGGACGGGGTTTATGCAGTGGGGCTGGCGGGCCGGGAACCCCTCATCTGCACCCGGGTGAAAGACGAGTCCCAGGCGGATTCCGCCCAGCGGGAACAAAGCCCTCAAGTCACTTCCTCCGCCCGGGTGAACTCCCGCAGAAAAAGTTTCATGACCCCGACGCCGCTCCACATTCCCGAAAGCCGGGTGTCGCCCATCCCCGATTCCGCCCACGAGAGGATTTACCTCAAAAGCCTTGAGGAAACGCATTCTTAATGGTC
>CAYPKH010000015.1:0-12283 GCA_964411245.1 uncultured Nitrospina sp. | reverse complement strand
CCTCGCCATACGTTTTCCGCCAGCCTGCATCATACCTGGAAAGACAAGCTCGACACCCTGGTAACGATCAACCATAGATCTAAAATGGTGTCGGGCATCGGAGTGGTGGGAAAACGAACCCTCCTGCGCGCAGCCTTGGCTTATCAGTTGAACAAAAACTGGAAGCTGACCGCCCGTGGGGAAAACCTATTCGATGAGGATTATGAAGAGTCGTTTCAATTTGGCGGACAAAGCATTTCCGGTTACGCGGGGTTTGTGTACAGCTTTAATTAACGGATTACGGGAGGAGGGTACCCTCCTCCCGGATTTTGGATATGAGTTTAAAATCAACATCAAAACTCTCCGGACAAACGGTAGGAAATTACGCGTTTGTCGGTTCATTGCTCCTGCATGCCGGATTCATTGGTTTGTTTTCCGCCTGGCAATGGAATTGGACGGCCCCTGAAAATACTCCACCTAAAATTATTAACGTAAAATTTATACCCGCGTCTCCTTCATCCCGGCCGATTGAACACCAGGCCGCCCTCCGATCGGTTTCCGGGTCACCGGCCCAACCCATGAAGGTGCATTCATCGGCCATCATCCATCTTAAGGCCCGGACTCCGTATGCAAGGATTCCGGTACGCCACCCCTTCAAAAAGATTCACCGGATGGCCACTCCTCATCAAATTATTCACCAAAGCCCGCTGGTTCAACCGGCCTCATTGATCCATAACGCCACCCAACCTCTGCCCGCACATCCTTTTAAGATCACGCCAGCCAGCCATGGCTCCGCTGAAAGGGCCGGGGTCCGGCAGGCACCCTCGTTCACCGGCCCGCCAACGAGTTCGACCCGGGCGGTGGCTACAGCCCCTTCGCTGTCGAACTCCCGTCAAAAAATCATCGCAATATTGTCTCCAACAGCCGAGGTCCGTTTCTCCAAGGTTAAGGGCGGGATGACCCCTACCGCCCTGACAACAGAACCAGCCACGGCAAAGACGGCTTATTTGAAACCCCGGCTCGGTCCGGCGACGCTGGAATCCCCGCCCCTCTCAACCGCCGCATTTGTTCCCGAAGCGGCGGTAAAGCATTCCCTGTTTCAAAAGGCGCAGAGTCCCCTGCAGGCCTCCTTATCCGGGGATTGGGTGAACAACAATCCGGCTGTCGATGAGCCGGCAGGGGAGGAAGTGGATGCATTACGCGGACTCTTTACCAGCCAGGTCCGGCAACGGATCGCCGCAGCCCAATACTATCCCCGCCTCGCAAGACAGCGGGGGATGGAGGGCCGCACGGTCATCTCCTTCATTCTGGACCAACGGGGCCGGTTGACGAAAGTCGATCTCGCGAAGACCTCCGGCTATCCCCTGCTGGACCGGGCGGCAATGGAAGCCGTTCACAAGGGAGCGCCCTACCCCGAAATTCCGGCGTCATTGAAAACGGACTCCTTTCAGTTTAAACTTCCCATTTCTTTTATCCTCAAATAGCACTAAAATGGCGTTTCTTTGAATCCGATCGAAATTCATCGGACCGTTTAAGCGATTGAATGACTCATTTTCAAGCAGGAAGAATTGGATGAAATACATTGGAAGGAACTTCGTTCTGTTGATACTCATTTCCAGCGTGACCGCCTGCGCGCCGCAACCCACCAAGGAGGTGCCGCTGGAATTCAAAAAGGGGCAGGAATATTTCCATCGCGTCTGCTCGAACTGCCACGGCTCCGACGCTATGGGTGGCAACACCAAGGCGCCGCGCCTGATCGATACCGATTACCTGGAAAAAGAATTTTCCGACGACGAAATCCGCGAAGCGACGCTCAACGGAACCGACAAGATGCCGCCTCAAAAAAACAAAGTGAGCGCCGATGAAATCACCGAAATCATCAAATACCTGCGGTATTCCCAGAAAGCGGCTGACTTGATGGTTGAAGAGGACATCACCGAAGAGGAATTCGACGAAAAGGAACCGGAGGCAAAAAAGGACGGAGCGTGATGGCCGTTTGCGGTCCGTTTTTAAACTCCTTCGCGCCACTTGACAACCCGCCGCAGTTTGGCTAGATTGACCGACTTCAAAATTTACCGTTCAACACTGATCAAAGTACGGAGTCCATCGGATGGCATCGACTGAAAGTTATATTCAAAATCTGTTTGCCGACCGCCTCGGCGGGAACCAGTTCGGCAAAGACACCAAAATATACAAATTCGAGAAAATCAAACGCGCCAAGCGGGCGGCCCTGGAGGCCAATCCCGGCAAGGAGCTGTTCGACCTGGGCGTCGGGGAACCGGATGAAATGGCCGATGCCGGTGTCGTCAAGGCCCTGCAATCGGAAGCGGAAAAACCCGAGAACCGGGGATATACCGACAACGGCATCGATGAATTCAAATCAGCCGCTGTCCAATACATGGAAAAGACCTTCGGGGTAACGGGACTGGATCCCAAAAAACACATCAACCACACCATCGGGTCAAAACCCTGCCTGGCGATGGCGCCTTCCATTTTCATCAACCCCGGAGACGTTACGCTGATGACCATTCCGGGTTATCCGGTGATGGGAACGCACACGCAATATCTGGGCGGCAAAGTGTTCAATCTGGAGTTAAAGGAAGAAAATAATTTTCTGCCCGACCTCAAGAGCATCGACGCGGCCACGGCGAAGCAGGCCAAACTGCTGTACCTTAATTATCCGAATAATCCGACCGGCGCCAACGCCACCCACGAATTTTACGAACAGGTGGTCGATTTCGCCAAGGCCAACAATGTCGTGGTGATCCAGGATGCGGCTTACGCGACGCTCACCTACAACGCCAAGCCGATCAGCTTTCTGTCCGTGCCGGGTGCAATGGACGTCGGCGTGGAGCTCCATTCGCATTCCAAGGCGTACAACATGACGGGATGGCGCATCGCCTTCATCGTGGGCAACGAATTGGTGGTGAAAGGTCTGGCACACGTGAAAGACAACATCGACTCCGGCCAGTTCGCCGCCATTCAAAAAGCGGCCATCTATGCCCTCGAACATCCGGAGATCACCGGCCGCATCGTGGAAAAATACCAGCGGCGGCTCACCCTGCTGGTCGACACCCTGAACTCGGTAGGCTTCAACGCCAAAATGCCCGGCGGCTCGTTCTTTCTGTTCGTGAAAGCACCGAAAGGCATCGCCGGCGGGCGGCGGTTTGAAAGCGCGGAGGATTTTTCACAGCACCTGATCACCGAGCACTTGATTTCCACCGTTCCCTGGGACGACGTCGGAAGCTTCGTACGGTTCTCCGCCACCTTCGCCGCCAGGGACCTGGCGGATGAAATCCGCATCATGGATGATATCAAAAAACGTTTGTCGTCAGTCACCTTCGAGTTTTAGAATTGCAGGGATCCTCTGCCATGTCCCATACCGCCTTCATCGCCATCGGTTCCAATATGGAGTCGCCCGCGGAAAACTGCCGGCAAGCCATGGACCGCCTCGCTGAATTACCTGGCACGACCCTTCTCGCCCGATCCTCACTTTACCGGTCGGAGCCGTTCGGCAAAACCGACCAGGGCTGGTTTGTCAACGCCGTGGTCCGGATCGACACCTCCCTTTCCCCTGAAGAACTGCTAAAGGCGTGCCTGTCCATCGAGCAGGAGATGGGCCGGAGCCGGTCGGAAAAGTGGGGGCCCCGCATCATCGACCTCGACATCCTTTTTTATGACGATTTAATTTTAAAACGGGAGGATCTGGAAATTCCCCATCCGGGAATTCCCGAGAGAAGTTTTGTTCTGGTGCCCATGAATGAGATCGCGCCGGACTGCATCCATCCGCAACTTAAAAAACCGGTTAAGACCTTACTGGAGGAAATTCCAAACCCCCAGCAGGTGCAACGGATGGACTCAGACGGTTAAGGCATCCAGCTCGATGCATTCCATTTTTGCGATGGCCTCCTGCATCAACTCTTCCCAGGCAAACTTGGTTTCATCGGTCTCCAGGTTCTTTATTTTGGCGCGGGTTGCCGGGCGCGGAGGCATGAACACCGAACAGCAATCGGGGTGGGGTTCGATACTGATATCGTAAGTTCCCAGCTCTTTCGCCTGGTTGATGATCTCCTGCTTGTTCATGCCGATCAGCGGACGAAACACGCTTATGTGGACCACCTGGGAAACCGCGTTCAGATTTTCGAGGGTCTGGGAGGCCACCTGCCCGACCGACTCCCCCGTCGCCAGGGCCAGACACCCTTTCTGTTGAGCCACCGCCTGCGCAATCCGGTACATCATACGCCGGTACAGAACCACGCGGTGGGCGGGACGGCAATGGTCGCGGATCGCCACCTGAATATCTTCGAACGGCACCACGTAAAGACAGGACCTCCTCTGGTAGGCATTGAGCAGTTTGGAAAGCTTCACCACCTTGTCGTAGCCACCCCGGCCCATGAACGGCCGGTTGTCGAAAAAGATGCCATGCACCCGGCATCCGCGTTTCATCATCCGGTACACCGCCACGGGGCTGTCGATGCCGCCGGAGATCAGGCCCAGCACCTCGCCGGAACTGCCGACCGGCAGACCGCGCAATCCGGGCACCCGGTTGTTAAAGACCACGGTTTCATCCTGGCCAATCTCGATTTCCAGGACAAAGCCCGCCTCCTTGATGTCCACCTCAAGTCCTTTCGAGTGCAATTGGCGGAGAATCCGCGATCCCACCTCCCGATCAATTTCAGGCGATTTATAAGGAAAGGATTTGTCCGCGCGGTTGGTACGAACGCAGAACTTGAGCGTCCGGCCCGGTTGTAGAAGCGGCTCGATCCATTCCACCCCAACGGCGGCCAGGGCATCGAAATCCGGTGGCCGCGTCACTCCGACACTGGCCGAGGCCACTCCGGGAATTTTCTGGAGCCGCCGGGTGCATTCCCCGGTCGACTCCAGGGAACAGTAAATGAATATCCGGCCGTGGGGAGCTTTGAACTCCAATCCCTCCACATCCCGCATCTGCTCCCGGATATTTTTCACCAGACGGTCGATGAACTGGTTACGGTTTTTACCTTTGAGTCCGATCTCGTCGTACCGGATCAGGATGGTTCTGCGGTCATTCATGAGCTGGCGGTTTTGCGGTTGAAGGAGGCAAATAATTGGCGGTAGGCCTCACCGAATGCTTCGAGAAACACATCGACATCGGAAACGGTGTTCTGGGGGCCGAAAGAGATTCTCAAACTGCAGCGGGCCTCTTCCGGGGTCAAACCGATGCCCATCAGAATTTTCGACGGCTTCTTGGAGTGGGCGCTACAAGCGCTCCCCAGCCCCACATAAATTTCCTTCTCCTCCAGATGGTGGAGCATCACCTCTCCTTCCACCGGCGCAAAACGGAAATTGACGATGGAGGGCGATTGCCGGGACAAATTCTCGGACAAGGATGAATTGAAATGAAGATCCAGATCCGGAATGCGGTCCGCGAGACTTTTCAATCCGGCCACCAGATGCTGAAACAGGCGCTGATTGTTTTTCACCGTCTCGTTGGTTTTATCGACGGTGCATTCTATGGCGTGCGCCAGGCCGACGATCAGGGGAACCGGCAAGGTTCCGGCACGCAGGCGGTGCTGCTGTTGGCCACCGTGGATCTGCGGCTTCAACCCGAGTTTTCCGTCCATAATCAAAAGCCCGATACCCTTGGGTCCGTTGATCTTGTGACCGGAGATCGAATAGCCCGCCAGCCCCGGCCACATGCCGGGAGACAGTTTCAGTTTTCCCACCGCCTGCACGCCGTCGAGAAACAGGCGGGTTTGGGGAGATTGCTCAGACAAGGCGGGCAACAGGAGGGCCGGATCGTTCACACTGCCCAGTTCATTGTTGACGTGGGACAGGCACAACAGCCGGACCTTCTGGTCTTTTAATTGAGAAAGGGCCGACACATTCATCCGCCCTTCCTTTTGCAAAGACAATAAAGAAACCGGTTCGTTGCCGAGTTCGCGGAACGCTTCCAGCGTTTGGGTCACGCTCGGATGTTCGAGGCCCAGACAAGCTACCTTTTTATCCGGTAGACCGTAGCCCTTGATGAACAGGTTGTTCGACTCACTGCCGCCGCTGGTGAAAATGATTTTAAAACCTGCCGGGATCGACAGACTGCCGCGAATCCGGTCTTCCGCCTCTTCAATGCGTTTCTTCGCGTCCAGCCCCAGGGAATAAACCGTTCCCGAGTTGGCGAAGTCCTTGCGCATTGATTCCTGGACCACGGCAATCACTTCCGGGTCCATCGGCGTGGTGGCGGCATTGTCCAGATAATTCATGCGGAGCCGTTCCTTCGTTTCAAGGTTTATAGGGTTCGGTCAAATCGTGATCCACGCCCAGCTGATTTAAAATGCGCGCGACCACAAAATCCACCAGATCGTCCACCGTTTGCGGATTCTGGTAAAACGCCGGGTTGGCCGGCAGGATCAACGCTCCTGCCTGATCGAGCATCAGCATGTTCTTCAAGTGAATTTGGTTGAACGGCGTTTCCCGCGGCACCAGGATCAGCTGGTTGCGCTCTTTGAGCGCCACGTCCGCCGCCCGTTCGATCAGGCTTTGCGAGGTGCCGGCGGCGATACGGCCGATCGTCCCCATACTGGCGGGAACCACTACCATGGCGTCTATGGCAAACGAACCGCTGGCGATCGAAGCATTGATCTTCGAATTTTTGTAAACCGTTACATTTTCCTTCGCGAAATATTTGGCGTTCAAATCCAGTTCAAGCTTCAAAAGTTCGCCGCCCCGTTCGGAGATAATGACGTGCAATTCCGCCTTGGGCAGCAGAACGTCGAACAACCGCTTTGCGTAACAAACACCACTGGCTCCGGTAATGGCGATCACCAACCGTTTCATGAGGTTTCCTTAAGCCCCAACAGGGCATTGACCTGCCGCCGGAGAACTGCCTGCACCTCCTCCACCGGAGGACCGCTGTCGATCCGACAAATGTGCTCGCCGGTAAACGTATCAAAAATGTTCCGGACCTTTTCCAGGTATTCGCGTTTTTCGAAAGCGCTTACACTGTCCCGGCCCTGCTCGATGCGCCTGAAACTTTCATCCAGCGAAACTTGAATGATAAAAACACGATCCGGCCGAGGTGCAAACGCTTCATTATCCCTTATTATTTTATCCGGGTCGAAACCCAACGCCCCCTGGTAGGCGGCGGTGGAATAATAATAACGGTCGATCAATACCACTTTGCCCTGCTCCAGCGCGGGAGCGATATTCCGCTCAACATCTTCTCTGCGGTCATTGATGAAATATTGCAACTCCTCTTCGGGAGTGACCCCGCCGCGTCCCTCGGTCAGGATTTTTCGGATCTTCCGCCCCCACATCCCCGTCGTCGGTTCGCGCAGGCGCACCACCGGACATCCGCTGGATTCCAGGTAATCGGCCAGCAGTCCACACTGGGTGGATTTCCCGGTGCCGTCAACGCCTTCCAACGCAATCAAATATCCCCGGTCCATGTTCCTCCCCGCTCCCACCGTTCAGGGTTGAGCCTCCCCGGTAAAGACAAGAGGTTGCTTTTGCCCGTTTCAATATGAAATAATTGGAGGACCGACTCACCGCCAGGCCCCATTTTATATATATTTAAACGGAAAAACCTGTTAAATGTGTTTAACGGCGGAAAATTATTCATCATAAATAATAAACCAAGGTCTTGAAAGTGAAAAAATTCTGGAAAATATTCGGCTGGTTGGCCCTGGGCATCTTCCTGCAGTTTAAATTCAATGTATTGTACGGTATCGTTTTCATGGAAAATCTCAATTTCCACGACCGGACCTACTTTGTCCGCATTAAAATGTCCCCGACAGACGAGAGCCTGCGGGTGTTGCAGATCCAGACGGTGGTCCACCATTCCCTGGGCTCCGACTATTTTGCCAATATCTATATTCCCGAACAGTACCGGGTGCTGAACAAGGAGCCTTATCTGGGCGCGGAAGCGATACCCGGATACAAAGCCTACACTATGAACATGAAGCGCAAATACCGGGACGTGTTGAGCACCGAGGACTTTATCATCGCCCCGCAGGGTAAGGATATGGACATCCCCTCCACCCCGATTCTGGTCGATTTCCTGAATCTCAACCAAAGTCTGCACAAGGACGAAACCTATCGCCTGGCCACGACGAAGCAGAACACCCAGCTGGACGGACCGGAAATGGCGGAGGCCACCTACCCTCAGCAATTGGATATGTAGGCAGGAATGAATTGAGATGAGCACGCATATCAAAGATTATTATCAGATCTTGGGAATCGCCGAGGGGGCCACCGAGGAGCAGGTCAAAAAGGCCTACCGGAAGCTGGCGCTGGAGCATCACCCCGACCGCAACCCCAATAACCCCAACAGCGAGGAGCGGTTCAAGGAAATCACCGAGGCCTATGGTGTTCTCATGGACCCGCTTAAACGCCGGGAATACGACCGGTATCGGGAACATCCGTTCAAAGGCCCCAGGGGCGGGCCGGGATTCGGGTACAGCCAGCAGGAAATTTTCGAGAACATGTTCCGCCAGGCGTTCGGCCGGGATATGTTCAACGACCTGAACATGGATTTCAAACAATCCGGTTTCCGCACCGGACCAGACTTCTTCGGCCCCGTTTTTTTCGGCACCGCCGGCGGCCTTGGCAAATTCCTACGCATGATCCCCGGCCCCATCGGGAAAATCGGGACCGGCCTGTGGCTGTTGAGTACGGTCGGCTCCGCCCTGTACGCCTACAAAAAAAAGAAACAGGCCGGGAGTTCCCCCTTGCCCGGCGATAAAAAAGCCGCGCCCTCCCTGGCGAATTCCATCAAAAACCTGCTCGGAAAATCCGTCCCGGACACCTCCAGTAAAAGCGATCCCAACCTGTACTACCAAATCTCCATTACGCCGGGGGAGGCACGCTCGGGCGCCAAAAAAGAGATATCCTATCAGGTGGGACAGGATTCCGAACGCATTCAGGTCAGCATTCCTCCCGGCATCGTATCCGGCAAAAAACTGCGCCTCCGGGAAAAAGGCTCCTGTATCAATGGCCAGCGTGGAGACCTGATTCTGACCGTCCAGATTCAGTCCTGACTTCCTGCTGCCATCCTGATATTTAAAGGGATGCCCCCTTACGGCCCCACCTGTGTTGTCTCCAAAAAAGGTTAAAGCATGGGAAAACTCCACACGATATGCTAACTAGTGATATTGTTGGCTTTTAAACCATTCCTTGGGCATAATGCTAGGCTTGACCCTGCAACCGGCTGGATTCATCCTTTTAATGTAAAACATGAGCTATATGCATACAACTAGTCGTTATTTAATTGGCTTGATAAGCATCCTTACAATCGGTGTGATCGGTTCCCCCGCCTCTCTCTACGCCCAGAAAGAAGATCGTGTGGTTCCGGTGGGGGTGGCCAAAGCCCGGGAAATCGCGACTCAATCCTCATTTGAATATCCCGGAACCGTGCTGGCTTGGGCCACCACCCAACTGGCGGCGGAGGTGGACGGACGGGTGGAAAAGCTCCTTTTCCATGAGGGTCAATATGTTCGCAAAGGGACGCCGTTGGTCAAGCTTCGCATCGTCCCGTTGATCATCCAGCGGGATTTGGCGCGGGCGGAGAAAAAGCTGGTCGAGGCGCGTCTTGAGGAATTGAATACCGGCACCCGGCCCGAAACCATCGAGGCCGCCCGGTCCGCCGTGGCTCAATCCAGGGCCAAGGTCCGGCTGGCGGAAAGCGAGCTCAAGCGGATCGAAAAATTGTTTGAAGGCGGGGTGCTCAGTCTCGACGAATTCGACAAAGCCGAGGCCGAGGCCCAAGCGGCCCGTGCGGGCTTAAAAGAAAAAGAATCGATATTGGAAGAGCATGTGGCGGGCCCCCGGGCGGAAAAAATCAAACAGGAGGAAGCCAACCTCATAGCCGCCGAGGCCCGCATTCAGATGGTCCAGGACGATATCAACCGCGCCACCTTAGTGGCCCCCTTTCACGGATACATTATTAAAAAGGAAACCGAAGTCGGCCAGTGGCTGGAAAAAGGAGACGCGGCCGTGTTCATGATCGCGGCCAAACCGCTCAAGGTGGAGATCCACGTCCCGCAATTCCATTTCAACCGCATTGACATCGGGGCCTCGGCCAAGGTGACGCTGGAAGCCTATGAAAACGGCAGCCCGATGGTCTTCCAGGGAAAAGTGATTGAAAAGATCCGCTCCGGCGATCCCGTATCCCGGACCTTCCCGGTGCGCATCAAGGTGACTCAAACCGATTCGCAACTGGCGCCGGGCATGCTGGTCCGGGTAGAATTGAAGCCGGGTAAGAAAAAAAAGAAAACCCTGTTCGTTCCCAAGGACGCGATCGTCCGCACGCCGAGAGAAACTTCGGTCTGGGTGGTGCGCGAGGACAAGGACAAATCCATGAAAGCGCACAAGGTGGTGGTGCAGACCGGAAGGCTGGAGAAAAGCCTGATCGCCGTTCATTTCAAAGGCAAACAGATCAAGCCGGGAGAATGGGTGGTCGTGCAGGGCAACGAACGCCTGAAACTCAATTCGAAGGTAAAAATCACCCACAAAATCCAATAAAGCCATCCCATGAAACTGGTCGAACAAGCGCTCAAATACGGAGTCACCGTTGCGGTAGGGGTGATCCTGATCCTCATGTTCGGCCTCATGTCTCTGCTCCGCATTCCCGTGCAACTGACGCCGGAGATCAGCCAGCCGGAACTGAGCATCCGCACCACCTGGCCGGGCGCCAGCCCGGAGGAAATCGAGCGGGAAATCGTCGACGAACAGGAACAACACCTGAAATCCATCGTCGGCCTGGTGGAGATGGAAAGCACGTCCAAGACGGGCATCGGAGAGGTGTACCTGGAATTCCAGGTGGGTACCGATCTGCAGGACGCGCTGGTCCGCACCTCCAACGCCCTGAACCAGGTGCCGACGTATCCCGAAGATGCGGATGAGCCTATCATTAAAACGGTCAATATCTCCGACCGGCCCATCGGCTGGTTCGTGCTGTCCCCGCTTCCCGGCAAAGAGAACCAAATCAACGTCTACCATTACCGCGATTTCGCCGAGGACTTCATCAAAACCCGGTTCGAGAGGATACCCGGCGTATCCGACAGCTCGGTCTATGGGGGCAGTCCGCTGGAGTTGCAGGTTCTGTTCGACCCGCATGCTCTGGCGGAACGGGGCATCAGCATTTTTCGGTTGCGGGAAGCGCTTAGGAACCAGAACCGGAACGTTAGCGGCGGGGATTTCGACGAGGGCAAGCGGCGTTATATCATCCGTACCACCGGGGAGTTTGAGAGCCCGGAAGACATCGAAAACACCATCCTCACCCATATCGAAGGCCGCCCGGTTTACGTGAAAGATGTGGCGGAGGTCAAAGTCGATTACGACGAGTTGCGGGACTACGTGCGGCACAACGGCCTGCCGGGGATCGCCCTCAACACCCGCCGGGAGATCGGCTCGAACATCATCGAGGTGATGACGGAAATCAAAGCCGTCGTGGCCGATATGAACGAGAACCTGCTCCACCCCATGGGCCTCCACCTGGCGCAGACGGCGGACAAAACCGAATACATTTCCCGTTCCATCGACATGGTGACCTTCAACCTGATCGTCGGCGGAACCATGGCCATCGTCATCTTACTGGTGTTCCTGCGCAGTTTTTACAGCACCCTGGTCATCGCCCTGGCCATTCCCATCAGCGTCATCGGTTCCTTTCTGATCATCGCCGTGATGGGCCGCACGGTGAACGTCATCATGCTGGCGGGCATGGCGTTCGCGGTGGGCATGGTGATGGACGCCTCGATCATCGTCCTCGAAAATATTTACCGCCACCGTCAGATGGGCAAGGACACCCTGACCGCCGCTATTGACGGCGCGCGTGAAGTCTGGGGTGCCATTTTCGCCAGCACCCTGACCACCCTTGCGGTGTTCATCCCCATTCTCTTCATCAAGGAGGAAGTCGGCCAACTGTTCCAGGACATCGCGGTGGCCATCAGTTCCGCCGTAACGCTTTCGATGATCGTCAGTATTCTGGTCGTCCCGACTCTGGCCCGGAAACTTTTACATTATGAAGAACTGCACCCCACTTCGAGCGGCATTATAAAAACCGTTTTCCGGAATGTGTTCGGTCTGGTGCCGCTGGCGGCCGGATTCAACCGAACGGTGGTGGGCGGGTTGAAATGGGTATTTCAATTTCCTGTCCTGCAGAACGTTTTAATCCTGCTTCTCACACTCGTCCCGTTGTATGGGGCGTGGCTCCTGGTCCCGAAAACCGAATACCTGCCGGAGGGGGACCAGAACGTGATCATCGGCATGATGTTTACGCCGCAGGGGTACAACATCAACGAGATGCACCGCATCGGCAACGAGATGGAGG
>CAYPKH010000014.1:0-12292 GCA_964411245.1 uncultured Nitrospina sp. | reverse complement strand
TATGACCGACAGGCTTTGGAAACCGCCATTGCTCAGACGAAGCAGAATGAAAAAATACCGGATGCGGTGTATCGTCAAATTACGGATTTTGGACTGCCCGGCATGGCCTTTCCCGAACAACTGGGCGGATTGGAAATCCCTTATCCCGTATTTATGGCCTGCCTCGAAACGCTGGGCAAAGCCTCTCCCAGTGTCGGGGTCCGCTACGCGATCTCCAATACGGTGGCGGAAGGGTTGCGTTTCAATTTTGAGGCCGGGCGATTGTCCGGGTATGGAGAATCCATCCTGCGAGAGCTGATTGCGGGTGAAAAGCTCGCCGGGTTTGCGCTTACGGAAGGGTCTGCGGCGGGTTCCAACATTATGAAGGAAATGATCACGCGGGCGGTTCCATTGCAAAACGGAAACGGTTACCGAATCACCGGTGCGAAGATGTTTATCACCAATGTGGAGACGGCTGACGTTTTCGCGGTTTTCGCCCGAACCTCCGAACCGGCCGGGGATGATCTCGGCATTTCTTTGTTTCTGATCGACAGTGGAACTCCCGGTTTCAAGGTCGGGCAGGTGTTTGAGAAAAGGACGGTCGAAAACTCTTCCCTGGGGGAATTGATCCTGGATGAAGTCGAAGTGTCACAGGAACATCTGGTGGGGGAAGCGGGTTGCGGGGCGCCCTATGCCATGCGCATGCTGAACTCCGGAAGAATCACTATTGCCGCCCTGGCAACAGGACTGGCACAAAGGGCGTTTGACGAGTATATGCAAGTGGCTGTCGAGGGCAAAAAGCTGGGGGATCAGCACCTGATCGAGTTGGACCGGACCAAGGCGCGGGTAGCGGATATGGCCATGGAGATCCTTGCGGCCAGGGATATGACCTGTCATGCCGCCTGGTTGAAGACCCTATTCGATACGAATCCCGATGACCGGGAATTGTTAAGGGATTATGTGATTGCTTCCAACGGGGCCAAACTGAAAGCCTCCCTCGCCGCGCAACAAGCCTGCGATCACTTGGTCAAGATTTGGGGAGCCAGTGCCATCATCAAAGAGAACCCCGCGATGAAACATTCCCTGGATAGTTGGCTCTATTATTTCGGGGAAGCCGTTCCGGAAGTTTTAGAAAACACCATCGCCCATATGGAAGTTAAAAAATATAAAAAAGCCAAGGGATTGTAGAATGCCCGAAATGATTTCCGGAAAATATGTCACCGTTTCCAAAAAAAAGCATAACGGGCAAAGTGGAATTCTGCTGAGTTTTATCAATCCTGACAGTAAGGTGAATACGGTTCCCCTGGAGGCGTTGCAGGAGATGCATCACGCGCTGGATGAAACGGGAGAAGATTCCAGCTTATCTTTTATGGTCTTTACCGGGACCCAGGGAAAGGTGCATGCCGGGGCGGACCTGGCTTTGTTTCACGGGGATATCGACCCGGCCGCCGTCCAGGACTATCTGAACCTAGGGGCCCGTCTTGATTTAAAAATTAAAAATATATCCAGAAAAATGAAAACCGTCTCCATAATGCAGGGAGAACGCTTCGGGGGATCGGTGGAATGGCCTTTGATGACGGAGTTTAGTGTATGCACGGTGGATACGGCGATTCAATTTTCAGAAGTGAACATAGGACTCATCCCTGGATGGGCAGGGATTTTAAATGTCATGCTTCGTTCCAATAAAGAAAATGCCCGATACATGGCAGCCACGGGAAACCGGGTGACGGCGCGGGAAATGAAAGATTATGGTTTGGTCGAGATTGTTTCGGGGGGAAACGTCCTGGAAGACGCACTGAATATCGCCACACAACATAAGGTTCCTCTGGATTTCAATGCGGCGGATATGGAAATGTGTTCCCGTGACAAGTTGGATCAAATAATTTCTGAAAGAACAGATTCGCGAAAGTATGAGGAATTGAAAAAAGAAGTTTCGAACAAACTGCAAACGAATGTTTTGAGCAACGACAAGGGCCAGGAAAATTATGCGGGCAGTTACATCAGTCAAAGGTTGGCCCGTCTTGGAAAGCCTCTGGCCCCGTTGGCGATTGCCGCGACGATGGAATTGATTGACCGGTTTTCCGGCATCAGCCGGGAAGATTTGGGAAGGATCCGGGAAATGGGGGAATGTGAGGCGCAATCCTGCTTCCGGCTGATGAAAACCCTTGACCGAAAGATCGGGGTGAATTCGGTGTTGACTTCAAACCCCCTTGAAAGGATTCCGGTTTATGCGGGTCGGTAGACAGGCCTCTTTAACGCCAGGATCATCAGGTAGGTGGCCACCATGCCGTTGGAAATCAAAGTAAAAACCTTTGGGATGGCCCGGGAACAGGAGCAACTGGATGAAATTATAATTAATATTAAATCCTCCAATAGAGGGGATATCCTCATCTTTCCAGAATATGGCGCGTACACCCTGGAAGGATCCCAAAAGGCTTTTACCGAGTTTTCAAGGATTGCAGTCCGTCAACAGGTTTCTCTGATCACCACTTTGAATCTCCCCAGTTCCGATCTTCCCGGGGCGGACCCCAATTTAAATTACAACACCCTGTTTATCTTTTCCCCAAACGGCGAGGTCTATTCCCCGCAGGCCAAAATCACTCCTCAATCGTTCGAGATGCGGCATCTGGATGAGTCTTTCCCAAAGATGAATGTCGCTCCCTATTCGCGCCTCAATCGAGTGACCCTGCGGCGGAATGGCGAAAAATTCTCCGCCTTCTTTTTTATCTGCTCCGATTTATATGTCCTTCCGTTGTTTTCCTTTCAGGAGTTGAAATCGGATATCATCTGCTGTCCCGCTAATTTCGGTAACGGCGCGGAGGGCGCCGCCGGCCAAGTGATCGAATACAGCGTCCGCTCCGGATTATTCAAACAAGGATTTTACTGCAATACCTACCAGAATACAAAACAGGGTTTGATCCCGCTGACGGTAAGGTTTGAAAAAGCCTATGAGACGGGAGCGGCCGGTCAATCTTATGATCGTGAGGAGATGAAAAAACGGGTTCAAAAATCCAGCGCGGTTTATAACGACGATCAATACTGCAATTTCAAAAGCATGTTGAAGTTGACCCGGCAGGGAACCTTCACCGTTCCCGAATCCCGGACTGTGGAAAAGGGATTGGAAGTGAAATTAGGGACTTACTCAAAAGTCATCGACCTTTAAAGCAACTATCGAGCCAAAAAGGATTCTGACCGCATCGGCCGGTGTCTCATCCTGGCCAGGAAACAGTGTCACGGGACTTCAAAGCGGCGGTGGAGCCGGGCTTCTTTAATGGCCCCCTTGCCGACGTTATTTCCGTGAATTTTTGATGCCAAAAATTTTCCGCCTTCTCGTGATGGATATTTTTGACCTTTTCATAGCCTGTAGCCAGGCTGGGATAGGAGGCGGCTTCACAGGCCAGGCCATAATTGCCGTCATTGAGATAGTCGAGTAATTGTTCAATTCTTGCCCGGTATTGGGGAATGGCTTCAATTTCCTGTTTGCGTATCGGGTTTCCCCATGCCAGTACATTCAAAGGGGTTCCCCTTAAGAATTTAAAATGCTTCAGAAGGGAAAGCATCCAACCCGGGAATTCCCATTTTTCATCCTTCTCAAATTTATCCTTCACATATTTTAAATTCTTTATCCAGGGAATATGCTCCAATATTGGGGGCCGTAACAGGAATCTGATCTTTTTGATTTCTCCTGTTTCGTATTGATCCGAGATTTTTTTAATCTCTTCGGAACGGGTCAGCAGGTCGGCTACCCGATACTCATCTTTATAAGCCATGACCTTGAATAAGTTGTCGGCCACGGTCTGGGTCAGCTGAAAATCGTTGCGGGGGAAATCGGATTGCTCCCGTTTATAAACTTTTTCCACAACCTGGACAAAACCATCGGCATAGGATCCATTTTGAAATTTGATCAGCTCAAAAATTTCCCGGGAGAATTTTCCCCGATAAGGCTCGTCAAAATGGAGTTTATCTGATAGATAATTAAATAGGGTCCTGTTACGAAAGCCCAAACCCTGTCGATAACTTTGTAATCTCTCATCGTTGGAAATTTGATCCGGAAAAGCCAAAGAAAGAACCTTTGCGGGATTGATGGCGTACAATCGGCCATACCGAAAGGCCTGTATATTCTTTTCAACCTCGACATCATTCGCCCGGATACCCTCTTCGATTGTGCGGGCATGCTCAATGGGGAATTCGGGTATCCTCTGAAAGGCCAGTCCCATCATGAAAAGGTTGGTGGGTTTGAAATCCTTGAAAAGCCTTTCAACGATTTCCGTGGCGTTGACGAAAATATTTTTGGCCTTGAGGGTATGCTCGTTGATAATATCGATCAACTGCTGTTCATCAGGATAGGTTTCCTTTCCCACGATCATGGGCATGGTCGGTATTTTTTCGGTGTTGACGATGGCCACTGTTTTCTTCTTTGATGTGGTTACCAGATTGGCCGGGTTGACCGCGCCGATCAAGTCCGAGCAAAAATAAAGATCGGCTTCCCCGGCCTCGATATCGAATCCTTCGTTGAGACTGGTGTATTGATGGGAAATCTTTAAATTGTTGTTGACCTCTCCTCCTTTTTGCGCCAGACCGGTATCATCTTCCTTGACCACATGTTTACCTTCCTGAGTGGCCGCCCGGGCAAGGATTTCAAAAGCGGTCATCAGGCCCCACCCCCCTATCCCGATAGAAAATATTTCATACACTTTTTTCGGGTCTATATTTCTCTTGGGGTCTTCCAGCTCGTCATCCCCAATATGTATTTTTGAAAAGGCGGGTCGCTGCAACGGTTGGCCGGATTGTGTATAGACCCGAACATAGGCAGGGCATTCGCCCTTGGCACAAGCAAAATCCTGAATACAACTGAATTGATGAATTTTGACTTTGGGGCCGAACTCCGTATCCATTTTCCAAACCGAGGCGCATTTGGCTTCCACCCCGCAGTCGCCGCAATCCTCGCACACCTCGGGGTTCACATGAACCCGGATTTTGGGAGCCAGATCGACATCTCTTCTTCGCTCCCGGGATTTTTCAATGGCGCATTTTTGAACATACCAAATCACACTCAGTCCCGGCTTTTGGGAAAATTCCTCCTTCACCCGCAAGGTGTCGCTTTTGGGGTAAACTTCGATCCCATATTTTTTCTTAAGATGAAAGAATTCCTCCGGGTACTCGGCCACCAGGGCGATATGCTTGATCCCTTCTCTTTGGATGTTGGCAATGGCGGTTTCGGGATCGTCCTGACCGATGGGACGTTGGCCGCCTGTCATGGCGACTACACTGTTGTCCACATATAAAAGCGTTTGATTGGTATCTTCGATATCGTAATGGACTTTCAGATGTTCGATCGCATCACGAATGAAGCTGATATTGAGCCGGGCCGAATGAAAATAGGTTCCATCGCCGCAACCCTGGTCCGCATGCATGCGATAACTGAAAGCCGAGGCGCCCATCCACAGCAATCCCTCGCTTTCCATGGGGCCGACCACCACCGCCCGGTTGCTGGCCAGCGTGTCGATAATGGACATCGTCGAACAGCCGATTCCTATTCCCATCAAATGTTTGGGAGTAATTTCTATTTTGATAGGATGGCCGTCCAAATCCTTATTTTCCACAACGATGGAATCCACAGTTCCTTCTAATTTATGGTGGCCGGCAATTTCCAGTGCGGTCCGGTGCTGACAGCCCGAACAGTAACCGGGAGGCCTTTTGATATTTATTGGGAGAGATATTTCAATCAGTTGTTTTTTCTCCTTCAGAATTAGATCGATACCCCGGTCTTTAAACTGCTCCTTGGCGGCCAGCCGTTTTCCTAAAACCTCGGATATGATATCCGTGTCGAGGTTGTTATTTTTCCGGAACAGCGTTGCCCCCCGCTCATCCTCTTTGCCGATGATCAACGGACGATTTACCTCATTAAACAATTCATGTTTGATATGGTTTTCGTAAAATGCGCGTTTTTCCTCGATCACTATGATTTCCCGCTTCCCTTGTGCGAATTCCCGGAAAGATATCATATCCGGAGGCCAGATGATCATGGGTTTATAAATTTCCACCTCGTTCTCCGAAATGTTCAACTGTCGCAATGCGCCGAGGAGATCATAATAGCTTTTCCCGGTGGCCACGATGCCGAAATCGGATTTCAGGTTACGGTTTTTCCATGTGTCGAACCCGAATTCCCGGGAAATTTCCTGAACCATAGGAAGTTTTGAATATAAAAGTTCTTTCTCGTTTTCAAGAACTTTCGGTCTGAGTAACACCGGACTGAACAACCGCGTGTAGTCCTGATGCTCTTTCATGAATTGGTGAAACAATTCCGCGAGTTCCCGGTCGTCTTCGGGATCCAAAATAAATTCCTGGGAACCGTCGCAAACATGGGTTTCGACTTTTAAATTGATACCGAGGCCGGAGATCATCGAGGCTAACGTGATTTTTTTGCCCACTTCCAGAATTTCCCTGATGTTTCCGGGATAGGCGGTCGGGACATGGTTGGCGAAATGCACGAGGTCGGTTTGATGCGGGGTGGTACTGCTTTTGCTGGCATGATCGTCCCCGCTCATAAAATAGACGGCGCAGAATTGATCGAGTCCGGCCATCTGCAGATGATCCTGGACGTCGGCGATTCGTCGAACCCCCGGGCCTTTTCCATACCAGGCTCCAATGATACCGTCGACTTTGGACGGGCCGAACAGCCGGTGGAGCTGGCTTCCCCACACCATATTGGCCGCCGCTTCTTCATTGCCTCCCGGAATATGAATGATATTCCATTCCTTGAGAATGGGATAAATCTTTCTTAAATTGATGTCCAGCCCCCCCAACGGACTGCCTTCATACCCGGAAATAAAGTAAGCGAAACGCTTGCCGGGAAATATTTTTTTAAGAAGACGGAGGTTGTCCAGCGGAAGCCTGACCAACGCCTGAATACCGGTCAAGTGCACACGGCCTTCCTCGGCGAGGTAACGCTCCTTATCAAGGAGGGTTTTAGCATTGTCCTGGGGAGTTTTATTTTTGGTAATGGGAGAGTTGGGTAAATTCATTGATATTTCTCATGGTGTAAAACCGGTTTCAACCAGCGGGTTTTAATCGTCGATCATTTCAATTCCCAAAGCGACCGCCTCTCCGCCGCCCAGGCAGAGCGTCGCGACTCCTCTCTTCAGATTTCTAAGTTGCAGCGCATGCAGGAGAGTGACCAGGAGGCGGGCACCGGATGCTCCTATGGGGTGCCCCAGGGCCACCGCTCCGCCATGAACGTTTACTTTATTCAGGTCGAGCCCCAGCCGGCGGCAGACCGCCAGGGTAGAAACCGCAAACGCTTCGTTGATCTCGAATAGGTCAACGTCGCTCAGTGAAACCTGCCACTGCTTCAGGAGCTTTTTGACGGCCCCAACGGGAGCGATAGGAAATTCCTCCGGCGCCTGGGCATGGGTGGCGTGCGCGACGATGCGAGCCAACGGCTTGAAACCGCTATCTCCCGGACCCAACACCAGGGCCGCCGCTCCGTCATTAATGCTGGAAGCGTTGCCGGCGGTCACGGTTCCTCCATTCTTCACAAAGGCTGAGGGCAGGTTCGGAAGTTTGTCCAGGTTGTCCGCGTACGGTTGCTCGTCCTTTTCAACCACCGTTTGTTCTCCACCGCGGGTTACAGGCACCCCCACGATTTCTTTGGAAAAATGACATTGATCCTGTGCCATCCGGGCGCGCTGATAACTCATCAGGGCGTATTCGTCCTGGGCTTTGCGGCCGATGGAATCTTTGCGGGCCAGGGCCTCCGCTATTTCTCCCATATGATGATGGGTGAAGGAGTCGCATAATCCGTCAAGCACCAGTCCATCGATCACCGTCTGGTTCCCCAGCTTGTATCCCCGGCGAAAATCCATGAGTAAAAAGGGAGCCTGACTCATGCTTTCCATTCCTCCCGCGACCACAAACTCGGCCTCCTTCAAACGGATGGCCTGGTCGGCCAGCATCACTGCCTTGAGGCCGGAACCGCACACCTTGTTGACGGTGGTGGCGCCGACGGAATCGGGTAAACCGCTCTTGAGGGTAGCCTGCCGCGCCGGGGCCTGACCGACTCCCGCCGACAATACGTTTCCCAGAATGACTTCGCTGATTTTCTCGTGAGGAATGGCGCTTCTCTGAAGGGCCTCTCGTATCGCCACAGCGGCTAATTCCACTGCAGAAACGGAGGCCAGAGAGCCGTTGAATTTTCCGATGGGGGTGCGCGCGGCACCGTAAATATATGTATAACCCTCAAAGGGAAGCATAGAACACCCTTAAAAACCTCCTCCCCCTTTCCTATCTAATATAGGTTTAAAAAGCCAATTACGCAACCGGAAGATGGTCTATTAAACGGCTGAAACCTATTGTTTTATATAGGGTTATAATATTGGAAAGAAATGGTGAGAAACGGGGTCCCTCCGCCGCCACTGAACGGGCTGTGTTTAGAGGGAAAGCGACTCCACTTTCCCCATATAAAAAATGGCATCAAAATATTTTACGGATAACATTTGGCCGGATAGGGTGGGTGTTGAAGGGGACAACTTGTCGGTGATGTATTTCATGGCCATCACGGCTTTCCTCCAATCGTTCTCCTGGTCAATCAGGTATTGCGCTTCCTCCAGCATCAGTCCGGCTTCGTACACCCGGATAAGAAGTTCGGCGAATCTCCGGGCCTCAATTTGTTGAGCCGTATCCGGGTCTTCCGATTTCAAAATATTTTTTCTCGACTCATGGATGCTTTCTACCCCCTGGGAAACCCGGTCTTTGAAAGGTATCAATGAATCATTTGTAACGGCTTGCAAATGAGATTCGATATCCTCAATCAAAACCTCCAGGGTGGATTCCTTGGCAATGGACCGTTGAATGTCCAGAACCATCATATTATTGGTCCCTTCATAAATGGTCGTGATTTTAGCATCCCGCATCAGCCGTTCCACGGGGAAATCAACGATATACCCGTAGCCTCCCAGATTGCTGACCGCCTTATCCGCCGCGGCCACGCTCCATTCCGATCCGCGGTATTTGGCCAGGGGAGTCAATATCCGAATCAGTTTCTGATATTTTTCCAAAGCTTCACGGTCGGATTGGGTCATCTTACCGGCTTGATTTTTTCGCCTAAGCCCCAGATATTGGTCCATGTAATGATAGGCTTTAAAGATCAGGCTGGTGACCGCTTCGTTTTCTATCCGCATCGTGGCCAGGATTTCCTGCATCAAAGGAAGTTCGGCGAGCGTTTTGCCGAATTGTTTTCTCTGCGTGCAAAAAACGGCGGATTCCAGAAAAGCCTGCTCGGCAATACCCAGTCCTTGCGTGCCGATGCCCAACCTGGATTTGTTCATCAGGTAAAGCATTTGTTTCAGGCCGTCCCCTTCATTCCCGATTAAATAGGCTTCAGCTCCCTTGAACAGCATGGTCCCGGTAGGAGAGGAATGAATGCCCAGTTTTTCTTCCAGGTTTTCGATGAGAATATGGTTTCGGGTGGGTTGCCCCTGAGCATCTTTCAAATATTTTGGAACCAGGAACAGAGTCAAACCTTCCAGGGTCTGAGGGGGTGCGCCTTCCACTCTGGCTAACACAGCGCAAACATCGGCATCGGGATTGGTGATGAATATCTTTCTTCCCCCCAGTATATATTTATGGTCTTTTTTTATAGCTTTGACCGTGATTCCTTTTAAATCCGAACCCGCTTCAGGTTCCGTGATCACCATGGCGCCGATATAATGGCTGCCTGGATCGTCCGAGTTCAGTAAGGGGAGGTACATCTTTTTTAAATCGTCATCAGCAAAGTTATCTATGAGGTCGGCGACGCCTTCAGTCAGCATGACCCGGAGGAACAGAGAGGCGTCCGCCTGCGCGTAAAAAAGTAATGCGGCTCCGGCCAGCATTTGGGATAAGCCCCCTCCGCCATAGGTTTCCGGTAGCGGTAAACCGATCAGGCTTTGCTCCCGCAACAATTGGACCTGCTTCTGGGCGCCCTCGGGGAGCAGGACGTCTGAAAAGACCGGAAGCTGAGGATCGGACCGAAAATCCTTCAGGGCTTGGCCGGCCACGTCATTCGGAGGCGAAGATTCGTGGGCCTCTTTTTCTTTGAGTTCATGGAATCGGCGAAATTCGGATTGGGATAGCTTGTGTGACCCGACCTGCCATTGCAAACGGCACCCGGTTCGATCGTTTTCGGCGGTGGGCGGGGCGAGATGCTGGGCGCTCAATTCGCCAATCATATTCAGGATATCCAAAGTCAGCTCGGGGTCGTTGCGGTCGTAGCGTTGGATCAGGAATTTCAGGTGGGGGTTGTATTTAAAAAAATTCCGGCTTTTGGGCCGCTCCGATTTTTGATCGGTTGATTTAAATATGCTGTAGTCCAAGGCCATTTGGATACTCCCTCATTGCTCCCACCCGTTCTGATTCTCCGGGATAGGGGTCCGGTGAGGTTCCATTAGGGTATCCCCTATACAGGGATTCAAAGACCCTATGGATATCCATAGTGTAAAATCTTTTGCGGCCCAAATCCCTAAAAAAATTATTCGGATCTGAAACCGTTTTCATCACGAACCATAAAAATATAGAAAATTCGGCTTCCAGGAATTATATTGGATAGGTGGGGGCTGTTTCTGTTCAGGATGAATCGGATGGACCAATTTGAAGCCCGGATAACCGATTATGTATACGAATTGTCCTTCACGGATTTGACGCCCCAGGCTATCCAGGCGACCAAAGCCCGGCTCCTCGACAGTTTTGCCGCTTCCCTGGCGGCCTATTATGCCCCCCCGGTGGTCGCGATTCGGAATTTTGCGCTGACCTCCCATTCGGAGCAGGGTTCCACCCTTTTGGGGACGACGCATAAATCCCCCGTTTACGATGCGGCGCTTTATTTGGGAACCATGATTCGGGCGTTGGATTGGAACGACACCTACCTCAACAAAGAACCCGCACACCCGAGCGACAACATCCCCGCCTGTCTCAATGTGGCGGAAGCCGAGGGGAAGTCCGGGAAAGACCTCCTGCTGGCCATGGTGATCGCCTACGAACTGCATTGCCGATTGTGCGACGCCGCCGGCATCCGGAAAAAAGGTTGGGATCATGTGACCTATGGCTCGGTATCCAGTACCGCCCCGGCGGCCAAGTTGATGGGGTTGTCCAAAGACCAAATCCGGGATGCGATGAGCATCGCGATCACCACCGGGAACTATCTGCGGCAAACCCGCATCGGCACGATCTCAAAATGGAAAGCCGCGGCGTTCGCCCAGGCCTGTCAAAATGCCGTGCGAGCCGCGCAGTATGTGAAACACGGGATGAACGGCCCCAGTGATATTTTCGAAGGACAACATGGATTGATCAACCAGATCACGTTGGGGGAATTCGACCTGGCTCTAAAATTTGGAGGGCAAGACGGCGAACCGTTCAAGGTGGTCGACACCTATATCAAATACTTCCCGGCGGAATACCATTCCCAGAGCGCCATCTGGGCGGCCCTGAACATTCGGGAACAAATAGGAACCGACGGTGTTTCAAACATAGAAAAGATCCATGTCGAAACCAGTTTCCATTCGTATGAAATCATCGGGAAGGAATCCGCCAAATGGCATCCCGAAACCAAGGAAACCGCGGACCACAGCTTGCCTTACATTGTCGCGGTGGCTCTCATGGACGGCGATGTGACTCTGGAACAGTTTGACGCCGCTCACCTAAAGAATTCACAACTCCAGGACCTCGTGCAAAAGGTGACGGTGGCAGAAAAAAAGGAATATACTGATATATATGGAAAATCGTTTCCCAATAAAGTCACGGTTTCCCTAAAAAACGGCAAAGTGTATGAAAAGGAAGTTTTGGATCCCAAAGGGCATCCCAACAATCCCTTGACTTTGGAAGAACTGGAAACCAAATTCCGGAGGGCCGCAGAGCCCTTGTTGAAAAAGGAACAGCAGGACAAGATCATGGACACGATTGAAAATCTGGAACAGGTACAGGATATAGGAAAGTTGATGAGATTGTTTGAGGTGAAATGACATGGCCGGGAAAGATCTGCGCAATCTGCTTCGTAATCAAAAACTGGTTCTGCCGGGAGCCTATAACGCTTTTTCCGCCAAACAAATTGCGCAGGAGGGATTTCCCGGAATTTATATTTCTGGAGCCGGGCTTTCCAATGGCCTGGGTGTGCCCGACGATGGGAGTTTGGGCATTGAAGACTTCCTTTATTTGGGGCGCTGGATTGTCCAGGCGGTGGATGTGCCGGTCGTGTGTGATGCCGATACGGGTTTCAAAAATGTCGAAGACACCGTGAGAAAATATATTGAGGTGGGGTTGTCCGGCCTGCATATTGAAGACC
>CAYPKH010000013.1:0-12612 GCA_964411245.1 uncultured Nitrospina sp. | reverse complement strand
ATGAAAAAATCGATGTCCCCTGGCCTCACCATTTAAGAAAAGAAGTTTACGAAGTGTCCGGCCAAACCACGGTTCCGGTACTGGTCGATGCCGATGTGGTGTTGGACGATGAGTATGACATCATAGACTATCTCAAAAAAACCTATCCCATTCATTCCTGATTAATCCAACAAAGGTTCATTATGGAGCGTTGGCAAAAACAACTGAGCGATAGTGTGGTAAAAGTCGAGGACCTGCCGTTTGTTTCCGGATCGAAAGAATACATGGAAAAGCTCGAGAAGGTGGCGGAAATTTTCCCGATCCGGATCAATTCCTATTTTCTGGAGCAGATCAAGGAAGAGAACGACCCCATGTGGAAGCAGGTGGTCCCCACTCCGGAAGAGCTGGACGATTTTTTGAGCGCGGAAGAGGCTTTGGAGATGGATCCTCTCAAGGAAGAAGAGGATATGCCGGTACCCGAACTGGTCCACCGCTATCCCGACCGCGTCTTGTTGATGCTGAACAACCATTGCCCGATCATCTGCCGGTTCTGCACCCGCAAGCGCAAGATCGGTTATCCGGGCATCGTGACGCGCGAAACCCTGCGCCAGGGCATCGAGTACATCGCGCGGCATCCGGAAATCCGCGACGTGATCATGTCCGGCGGCGATCCCCTGCTGGTGCCTGATCGGGAATTGGAGCGGATCCTGCAGGCACTTCGGGAAATCAAGCATCTGGAAATCATCCGCATCGGCACCCGCGTTCCCGGCACCCTGCCGGACAGGATCACCCCGGCGTTGTGCGATATGCTGAAAAAATATCATCCTCTTTACGCCAACCTGCACTTCAACCATCCCGCTGAAATCACGCCGGAAGTGGAAGTGGCCTGCAACCGGCTGGCCGACGCCGGCATTCCGCTGGGCAGTCAGACGGTTCTGCTCAAGGGCGTGAACGACGACGTGGAGATCATGAAAGAGCTAGTGCACAAACTGCTCAAGATTCGCATCAAACCGTATTACCTGTACCAGGCCGACATGACGGTGGGCACGGATCATTTCCGTACCCGGATCGAAAAGGGGCTGGAGATCATCCGCGGATTGCAGGGGCATACCTCCGGCATGGGCGTGCCTTATTTTGTGATCGATACTCCTGGCGGCGGCGGCAAAGTCCGGCTCCTGCCCGACACGGTGGTGGAATACAACGACCGCGAAATCCTGGTTCGGAATTTTGAGGGCAAAGTGTTCCGGTATCCCCAACCCACGGAAAAACCGCAGAAAAAAAACGTGCCGGACTTCCCCGTGGTGTCTTCTCCCGGCAAACTGTGCGAAATGGCATAATCCCCACCCCACAAGATCTTTGCTATACTTTATCACCCTGAGCCTAGGGGATAAGAATGCAGTATGAAAACCAAGATCCTTCGCTGGTGCTCAGGATGACACAAAGTAAGGTTTAGTTGTCATTCTGAGGAGGCTTGGCTAAGCCTGTCCTGAGCTTGTCGAAGGAAAGAATCTGTGTTTTACGTTACCCGCGGAGGTACTCCGCCCAGCGGCACGCTGGTTTTGACAGAAATTCTCCCTTGGACTAAACTGTGTACGGTTGCCGGTGATTTCCGGCAATTGGGTTTCCTCGGATTTAACTTTCAGCGGGCGTGCAGTGAAAAATTTCCTGAAAAAAAATCTGATAGCGGGACTGCTGGTAATCATCCCTATCGGCCTGACCTATATCGTGTTTGCATTTGTCATCGGCCAACTGGACGCCCTGATGGCGCCGGTGGTGACCTGGATCATCCTGCGACTGCAACTCCCCCTGCCGACGGACTTCCATCTTCCCGGACTGGGTTTTATTTTAATCGGTCTTTTTATTTTTCTGGTGGGCCTGGTGGCCACCAACTTTTTAGGGAAGCAACTGGTGCGGGCCTGGGATTATTTGGTGCATCAGGTACCGTTCGTCCGGGGAATTTACATGACCGTCAAAAAAGTGGTGGAAACCATTTCCCGTGCGGATACGCCTTCCTTCGACCAGCTGGTGCTGGTCCATTATCCGCATGCGACGTCCCGCATGATTGGGCTGGTGGCCAGTGAGGGGCGCGGGGAGGTCGTCAGCCGGACGGGAAAGGATCTGGTGAACGTGTTTCTGCCGCTTCTCCCTAATGTCACGCTGGGGTTTATGGTGCTGGTGCCACGCGACCAGATCATTCCATTAAAGATGACCCGGGAAGAGGGGATCAAGTATCTGATGTCGTTTGGAATTGTAACGCCAGGAATGGACCCACAGGAAAAACCCGTTTGACGGAGGTCGGCCGACCGGCGGGTCGCGGAAAATTAATTCTGTTCCTCTTTCTTGCCGGCGATTTTTTCGCTGATGCCTTTGGCGATCCGCGTATTCATGGCGCCCAGCACTTTTCCCGCCACCCGGCTTTTCATCCGCGAAATGATAATGATAGCGATATCTTGGTCCATGCGCTCCAGAAGCGAGGCGGCTTGCACCGGTTTCATGTGGGAGTAGGCCTTCACCAGCAATTTCACGTTTTTCTCGATGAGGTCTTTTTTGATGCCCACCATCGCTTCACTGCGCGCCAGGGCCTCTTCGATTTTTTGCAGGTCCGCCAGAATTTTCTGTTCCAGCGCCTGGAGATTTTTTTCCTTGAGGAGCAGTTCCTCCTCCCGCTTTTTCAGTTCCCGGTTTTTGCGTTCGATCATCTCCAGTAGGCGCAGCGTCTCGGGAGAAACCGACGCCGGTTGGGTCGGCAGTTGCGGCGGTTCGGTCGGTGCCTGGAGCGCGGACCTCTGTGTTTCTGCGTTGGGAGCCGGAAAGCCCGGACTCTGGACGGCAGGGGTCCGGGGTTGCGCATTCTGGGCATAGGCCCACGTACCCGCCAGCAACGCCACCAGGCAGGTGCATCCGATAAGGGTTTTAAGGAAAAAAATTTTCATGCTTTTTTCATCTGCCATCGCGTGGCGGCGACTTCATCCTGAAACGCGATTTCTTCCTTGGTCATTTTGCGGCGCGCGTTCAATAATTCCCGGTCCTTTAAAATTTCCAGGACGCGCCGTTTTTTCATCGCCTCCACCAGTTGGGTCCGCTGGGCCTCCACCTGCCGGCCGCTTTCGGTAATGAGATGTTCCTGGACCACGGCCCGGGTGCCCAGGGATTGAAAATACCAGTCGTACAAACCCAGGATTGTGCCGGACAGGGTTTGCTGAAGGCGCGTCTGCAATTCCTTCCCATGTTCTTCACCAGTGGTTTTCATATCCTGCAACTGTTTTTGACGGGCCAAGAGACGGTGTTGCGCCTGCGCCATCTCTTTCTGTTCCAGGTTTTCGGTATTTTTCCGCAACCTCAATAAAGTTTCGAAGCGATAGGTCATGGTCCGCCCTCCACCACCGCCTTCAACCCGGCGGCGCTCTCTTCCATGGAGGCCGTCTCCTTCATGCCCTGCCGCAGAAACTGGTTGAACGCATCGATTTTTTGAATGGCCAGATCGATTTTCGGATTGCTGCCTTCCGCATAGGCGCCGATGTTGATCAAATCTTCCGCCTCGCGGTAGGTGGCGAGGATGTCCTTGAACCGCATGGCCAGATCGACCTGTTCCTGCGGGACGACATCGATCATCAGGCGGCTGATGCTTTCCAGCACGTCGATCGCCGGGTAGTGGTTGTGCGAAGACAACCGCCGCGACAACACGATATGGCCGTCCAGGATGGCGCGCACCGCATCCGAAATGGGTTCGGTCAGATCGTCACCTTCCACCAGTACGGTGTAGAGCCCGGTGATCGTTCCCCTGCCGGTGGAGTTGCCGGCGCGTTCCATCAGTTTCGGGAGCAGGGAAAACACCGACGGCGTGAAGCCGCGTGTGGTCGGAGGTTCGCCGATGGACAACCCGATTTCCCTTTGCGCCAGTGCGAACCGGGTGATCGAATCCATCATCAACAGAACGTCTTTGCCCTGATCGCGGAAGTATTCGGCGATCGTGTGCGCGATGAATGCGCCCCGCATACGCACCAGCGGCGGTTGATCCGATACCGCGGCCACCACCACCGATTTCTTCAATCCTTCTTTTCCCAGGTTATCTTCGATGAACTCCTTAACCTCGCGTCCCCGTTCGCCGATCAATGCAACCACGTTGACATCCGCCGAGGTGTTGCGCGCGGCCATGCCCAGCAGAATCGATTTGCCGATGCCGGTTCCCGCCATGATACCCAGGCGTTGTCCCTTGCCGCAGGTCAGCAGGGCGTTGATGGCGCGGATGCCGACGTCGAGCGGTTGGTGCACCCGTTGCTTGTCCAGCGGGTTGACCGGCTTACCGAAAATCGGGTAATCGACACCCAGGGGAATCGGGCCTTTGCCGTCGAGCGGCCGGCCGTTGCCGTCAACCACCCGCCCCAGCAAACCGTCGCTGACGTTGATCAGCGGCGACTCGTCTTTCGATTCGATGATGCTTCCCGGTTCGATGCCGGTCATTTCGCCCAGCGGCATCAGCAATATTTTGTTGTCGCGGAACCCCACCACTTCGGCATCGACCGTCTTGTCCCTTTGGTTGGACCTGATGGTGCACAGGCTTCCCAGCGAAACCGGCGGGCCGTCGCCTTCCAGAATCAATCCTGTGATGCGGTCGACGCGTCCCCGTTTTTTGACGAAGGAAATTGTGTCCACGAAGGATTGATATTTTTTCAGATTGATGGCATCGCTCATGATCTTCCTCAGGTGGAAGATTCCGGTTTGTCCGGGTCCACCGGCTCATCCGGCTCGTCGGGTTCGATGCCTAGGTCGTCATAGGCCTCCGCATCTTTGATTGGGGCATCGTTCTCTCCCGGTCCAACCATGCCATCCAGTTCAATCGGTTTTTCCGGTTCCTGCGCCTGTTTGGCGGGCGAAGGGCCGGGGGGCGCCAGATGCAGGATGCGTTCGATCTGTTGGTCGAGGTGGTCCAGTCCCGCTTCGACGGTTCCGAAATTCGATTCCACCACACAATGCCCCGGTGCTACGGAGGCGTGGGCTTCGAAGCTTACGTTTTTGATATCGTGAAACAGCTGGATCAACTCCTGCCCGTAGTCCTGCAATTCTTTATGGTCGTCCGGGTGGACCTTGACGGTCAGGGTTTCCCGGTCCAGCACCGATTCAATGGCCATACGCACGATTTCGCGAATGCCGTCCGCCTTGCTTTCCAGTTCCGTGCGCACCACTTTTTTGGCGAGGGAGGCGATCATTTCCACCATTTCGCGTTCCAGCAGAGGATACATTTTTTCGCGGGCCTGCGACAGTTCGTCGACGAGGGATTGCAACATTGCAAGGGAAGAGGCGAACCGTTCCCGCACCGCCTGTGCGCCTTCCTGATAGCCTTCTTCGTGGCCCTCCTGATGACCCTGTTCGCGCGCTTCTTCATGGATTTTCGCCGCCTGGTCCTTCATCTGCTGCATGGCGTCGGAGAACATTTCCCCGACACCTTCCTTGTCTTGCAGGGCTTTGGAGTCTTCGCGGCTTCTCTGCTGTTCCAGGTCGTGGACGAAACCCGATTCCAGGGCCTTGGCCTGCCGCACGAAGTCGTCCAGGTCGAACTCCCGGCCTTTGCCGGGGGAGCCTTCGGCATGTTGATCGGGAACGAAATGGCCGGAATCCTTATACAAGCTCTTCTCCTCCGCCACCGACGACGACGCGGCCTTCCTCTTCCAGCCGTTTTACGATGGAGACGATTTTCTGCTGGGAGCGTTCCACCTCGGTGATCTTGGTGAGGCCCAGGGCTTCGAGGTCCTCTTTCAGCATGCTGGAGGCCCGCTCGGACATGTTGGAGAAAATTTTGCCCTTCAGCTCGTCGCTGGCGGTTTTAAGCGAAATCAGCAGGTCTTCCTGGCTGATTTCCTTCAGAATCATTTGCACGCCGTGATCGTCGATCTTCAGAATGTCCTCGTAGGTGAAGAGAAGGTTGCGGATGTCGTTGGCCAGGTCCGGGTCCACTTCATCCATCGCGGTGAGGATGGACGTTTCGGTGGCCCGGTCGATGGTCCCCATGATTTCAGCGGCGGATTCAACGCCGCCCATCTTGCTTCCGGAGACCGCTCCCGAAGTGCGGAACTCGAATTGCAGAGCTTCATCCAGGTCTCTCAACACCTGCGGCGAGACCCGCTCCAGCGTCGCCAGCCGGTAAACGATTTCCATGCGCGACTCCTCGGGCATTTCCCGCAAGGTCGTGGCCGCCATTCCGGTATCCAGATGCGCCAGGACAATGGCCGCGGTTTGCGGGTGTTCGTTGCTCAGGAAATTGGCGACGACTTTGGGATCGAGCATGCGGACTGTATCCAGCCCGCCGCCCAGGTCTTCGCCGGGGGTGGTGATGTTGTTGAGGATTTCCGTGGCCTTGGCCGGATCAAGCGCGCGCATCAGCGTGGTCTTTAAAAAGTCCAGGCCGGAGATGCCCAGCCCTCCGACGCCGGTCGCCATGTTGTTGTAAAACTCGCGCGACACCTCGTCCACGGTGGACAATTCCACGTCGCCCATGGCCGACATGTAGTTGCCGATGCTCTGAATTTCGCGCTCCTGCATTTCAGCCAGGATTTTGGACGCGCCTTCTTCACCCAGCGACATTAAAAAGATCGCCGCCTTTTCGGGACCGCTATATTTTTTTTCTTCCGCCATAATTGTGGTGTGGGTTAAATCAGGTGCGCTCTCTCATCCATTTGCGGAGAATCGCGGCCGCGTATTTGGGATCGGTGCCCACAAAATCGGCCACCGATTTACGGATTTCTACATTCTCCTGGGATTGCCGGGCCAGCCGCATTTCGGTTTCCATGGCTTCCAGTTCTTCCAGGGTCGGCGCCCCGAGCTGGCCCGGAACCACTTCGATGCTGGTGGTGACCCACCGCACCAGGGGCAGCAACACTTTATAAAGAAACCACAATACGAATATAGCACCCAGCACCCATATTGCAACTTCCTTGCCCAGATCGAACCAGCGGTCCATCGCCAACTCTTCCCTCTGCTGCAATTCCATTGATTTGTCGAACTGAATATTCTCCAACTGGATCTGGTCGCCGCGTTTTTCATCGAAGCCGACGGAGGTCTTCACCAGAACGAGATATTTCGCCATTTCCTCCTGGGTGCGCGCCTGATACTGCGGCGGGTCGCCCACCATACTGCCGTTCACCAGCACGCTCACCGAAAGCCGCTTGAGGGTGCCGGTAGTTTGGGAAACCTGTCTGACCACTTTGTTGATCTCGTAGTTCAGAGTCTGCTTTTCTTTATTGCGCGTGGGGGGGTTGCTCCGGCCGGGTTCGGGGATGCCTTCTTCGCCCGGAATCAGCGACTCTACTCCGGGAACGCCGCTCGGCGGCGCGGTGCCCACCATGGATTCGGTGGTGGTCTGCTCACTGCGCACCACCTGCGAATCGGGATCGTAGAGCTCTTCGGTCTGCACCACCTTGTCGAAGTTCATGTCGGCGTTGACGCGGGCGATGACATTGCCCGGACCCAGCGCTTCTTCCAGCATCAATACGATGCGCTGTTCCATATCGTTTTCGACTTTGCGTTGGTGCGTATAGTTGGAGGCGGTGAGCATGAGGTCTTCGGAAATGGCCTTACTGCCCGAAAGCAGGTTGCCCTTGGGGTCTATCAGCACCACGTTGGCGGGGGGGATGCCCGCGACACTGCTCGACACCAGATGCACGATGCCCTGTATCTGGCTTTGCGAAAGCGTGCGGCCGGGATGCAGTTTCACCATGACCGAGGCCTTGCCAATCTGTTTTTCCCTAAGGAAAAGCTCCTCTTTGGGAAGCACCAGGTGCACGCGCGCCGTTTCCACCGCCTCGATGGATTTGATGGTGCGTACCAGCTCGCCCTGAAGCGCCCGTTGGTAGTTGAGCTTCTGCACGAACTCGGTCATGCCCAGGGGCGTGTCTTCAAACAACTCGAGGCCCACTTCCGTGCCCGCCGGCAGACCCTGGCTGGCGAGGCTGAGGCGGATTTCATGCGCGCGGTTGGACGGGACGTGAATGTTTCTGCCGTTGTTGGTCAGTTTCCTCGGAATGTTCTGGGTGTCCAACTGCTCGACCACCGCCGCCGCGTCCTGATCCGACAGGTTGGCGTACAGCAGTCGGTAATCCGGTGCCTGGACCCACAGCGAAATGGCGGCCAGTGCGCCGATGACCAGCGCCGCTCCCCCCAGCGCCACCGCCTTGTTGGTGGGGGAGAGTGCGAGAAAACGTTGCCGGAGGTTTCGGAGGAATTGCAGTAAGGTTTCCATAAGCGAGTCGGGTTGTGTTTAAGATTCAATCATGGGCGGCCGGCGTCATCGTCCCAGATCGATCGCCCTCAGCGCCATCGATTTGGCGGCGTTGATGGATTGCACGTTCGCTTCGAACGAGCGGGTGGCGTTGATCAGGTTGACCATCTCCTCCATGAGGTTGATGTTGGGCATGGCGACGTAGCCTTCTTGATTGGCATCGGGATGATTCGGGTTGTAGACCATGGTGGGCGGAGACTGATCCTCCACCACTTCCGTCACCGCGACCAAGCGCACCTGGTCGGCGAGGGCGTCGCTCAACACTCCCGAAAACGGGTCGAGCGGCAGGGCGGTGAACACCACGTCCTTGCGCTTGTAGGGTCCGCCCTCCGGGGTACGCGTGGTTTCGATATTGGCCAGGTTGCTGGCGATGGCGTCCATGCGCCTGCGCTGGGCGGTGAGGCCGGACGCGCCGATCTCCATTGCAGTCAGAAAATCCATAAAAGTTCCCCTCCAAATTAGTCGAATTCGGGTTCAAAGCGTTGAAATTCCCCACATCTCAGGGATTATCAATAAGTTAGAGCAAGTTCTGTACCAAATTTGCCGGGGTCGGGCAGAACAGGGCCTGCCGGGGGGAAACGGGTAACCTGCTATAAATAAAGGAGTTCATCTTTTTCTGGCGAGTGGGTTTAAAAAATTGCCTCGGGGCGCTCCCCCGCGGACCGGTAAAAATGTCACAGATTTGACGCCACCCGGCAAACTCCACCCCCCCCGAAGAAAGAAGCAGGGACCAAGGAGAAAGGCTTTTACAAGGGGGAGTGTCAAGCGTTTTTCTCTTTATACTCGTTCAGTTTGTTGCGGAGGGTGCGGATGCTGATGCCGAGCACTTCGGCGGCTTTGGTTTTATTGTTCCCGGTTTCTTCCAGGGTCTTGAAAATGAGTTCCCGTTCCATTGCGTGAAGGGTGCCGCGGAAATTGCCGAGGGCGTTGGCGTTGCCCGGGGCCGGAGCGGTCTCGCTGTCCTCCATGAACAGGTGGGCGGGCTCGATGGCGTCACCGGTGCACACCAGCACGGCGCGTTCGATGATGTTTTCGAGTTCGCGTACGTTGCCGCGCCACTGGTACTTGTTGAGGAGCGTCAATGTTTCCGGCGCGATAGATGAAATATTTTTGCCGTTTTCGCGGCTGTGTTTTTTCAGGAAATGATCGGCCAGTACCGGCAGGTCCTCCATGCGTTCGCGCAGGGGCGGCAGTTTGACGGGGATGACGTTGAGGCGGTAATACAGATCCACACGGAACTTGCCCTCGTCGATCAGTTGTTTGGGATCGCGGTTGGTGGTGGCGATGACGCGCACGTCGATGGGGATCGGTTCGCGTCCGCCGACTTTATCGATTTCGTGTTCCTGCAGGACGCGCAGGAGTTTCGCCTGCAACGGCGGCGTCATTTCGGTGACTTCATCTAAAAGCAAAGTGCCCTTGTGCGCCAGCTCGAACTTGCCGTCCTTTTTGGCGATGGCGCCGGTGAATGCCCCTTTCTCGTGGCCGAACAACTCCGATTCCAAAAGACCTTCCGGCAGGGCGGCGCAGTTGACCGCCAGGAACGGCTGGTCGGCGCGCGGACTGCACTGGTGAATGTAGCGCGCCACCATTTCCTTGCCCGTCCCCGTTTCGCCGGAGATCAGCACGGTGGATTTGCTGTAGGCGATGTTCTCGACGAACTTCACCATCTCCAGCATGGTTTTGTTTTGCGTGACCATTTCCCCCGCTTCGCGGCTTTTCGGTTTCGGCGCGGCGGTTTTCGGCGCGGGGGCGGAAGCGGGTGCCGGTTCCCTCAAAAAAGCGCGGTTGACGGTGCCCGCCAGGATTTCGATCGAAAACGGTTTCAGCAGGTAATCGAACGCACCCTGCTTCATCGACTCCACCGCGTTGTCGATGGTGCCGTAGGCGGTCATCATGATGACCAGGGTGTGGGGCCACTGCTCCTTGATTTCGCGGAGCAGGTCCTGTCCACTCATTTTCGGCATCTTGACGTCGGAGATAACGAGGTCGAACGGCTGGCCTTCGAGACGGAGCAGGGCGTCGGGCCCGTTCTCCGCCGAATCGGTCTGATATCCTTCGCGCTTCAGCGCTTCGGTAATGGCGATGCGCATTTCCGGTTCGTCATCGACGATCAGGATTTTTTTCGACGCGTGATCGGCCATGATCCTCTTATTCCCATCCCGGCAGGTTGACGATGAACGTGGTGCCTTCGCCTTCGCGGCTTTGGACGTCGATGGTGCCCTGATGCGCCTTGACGATGTTGTGGGCGATGGCGAGGCCCAGCCCGGTGCCCTTGTCCTTGGTGCTGAAGAACGGATTGAAAATGTTTTCGCGGTCCCCCGGCGAAATGCCCACCCCGGTATCGGATATGGTGGTGGTGATGAAATGGCGGTGATAGGTGTTGCCGTCCGCCGACCTGTTTTTTTCGATGCGCAATTTCAGATCGCCGCCGTCCGGCATGGCCTGAACGGCGTTGCGGATGAAATTGAGAAACACCTGTTGCAGAAGTTCCTTGTCCCCCTGCGCCAGCGGTTCATCTTTGCAGTAGTCGCAATAGAGGGTAACGTTGTCGGGCGCCTGCAGGTCGGTGTTCGATTCCAGGATGCCGCGCAACAGATCGTTGATGTTGCATTGCTGGCGCGAGGGTTCCGGGGATTTCGCGAACAGCAGGAGGCTGGAGATGATGCGGTCCATGTTCTTGACGCCGGAGACGATGTGGTCGGCCAGTTTTATTTTTTCCGGGTCGCCCTTGGAATCTTTTTTCATGACCGAGGCGAACAGTTCGATACTTGCCAGGGGGTTGCGGATTTCGTGGGCAATGCCGGCGGCCATTTCCCCCATGGCGCGCAGGCGGTCGTTGCGCTCGGCTTCCTCTTCGAGTTGTTTGAGTTCGGTGATGTCCTGCACGATGAGGACGGTTCCCAGCCGCGCGCCGGAAGCATCGTACACGGGTGACGCGGACACGCGCACCTTGATCCGGCGGCCCTCGGCATTTTTCAATTCCTCATCCTGGATCAGGTTGCCTTTCTGCGATTCCTTGAGGCGCTCCACCATCGTGTGGAAGAGGGGATGCGGCACCGCCTCGTTGAGCGCCCGGTTCAGGCATTCTTCCGGCGGCAGGTTGAGGATGGCCCCGGCGGTCTGACTGAGCGTGGTGATGATTTGATTTTCGTCCACCACAATGACGCCGCTGGTCAGGCTTTCCAGAATGTTGTGCAGATAGTTTTTGACCTTCTCCTTTTCCTGCAGGTTTTTTTCCAGCTCGATATTTTTCTGTTCCAGTTCCAGGTTGAGATTTTTAATCCGCTCTTGCAGGGTCTCGTAGGATTTCTGCAGGTGCTGGGTGGTTTCGTTGAAGGCCTGAAACGCAGCCCGCAAAACCTCCAGCTCCTTCTGCTTTTTGTCTTCTTCGGTCGGATCAGCCATCGATGCACCACGCGCACGGGGTTGGGATGTTGGTGTGCCTGTTCTCATTATAGGGGATTACAAAAGCTCTTTTAACCGTTTTTCCCAGTCGAGCACTTTCAGGTGGGATTGGGCGGCTTTTTGCAGGAGATCGTCCCGGCTCTCGGCCACCAGGGTTTTGAGCTCGGTTTCGGCCTGGTCTTTTTGGTCGAGGCGGTCAAGGTTGCCGATAATCAGGTAATCCGCCCAGTCTTTGAGACGGTGATCGGGAAACAGCTTGCGTCCCGCCATCAGGGCGTCCAGGGATTGGGCGGGTTGATTCCGCATGGACAGCACCATGCCCAGTTTGTAGTAGGCGCTCTGCACGTACTCCGGCGGATTGCGGATGGTGCGGTCGTAGGTGTCGACGGTTTTGCGGTAGGCGCGGGCGGCGTTACGCAAATCTCCACGGGCAAACCAGGCCTCCGCCATCAGGTAATGAATTTTCGGGAGGTCCACGTCCTCCGAATCCAGGAGCTTGTTGAAAATTTCGATGGAACGGTCGTATTGCTTTTGTCCGAGGTGGGCGCGGGCCAGGATGATCTGCGCTTCCGGCAGGCGCGGGCTGTCGGCATAGGTGTTGATAAACGTCCGGGCGACCCGCTCCGCTTCCTTGAAGCGGTTTTCGTTGAGATGGATTTCGCCCAGATCCAGGAACAGGCGGTCGGTGTAGGCTCCGTTGATGTCCGCGGACTTGACCTTCTCAAAAAATTTGAGCGCTTCCGAGTTCATGCCGATAGCCTTGTAGCTTTCGCCGATCTGCAACTGGGTTTGCGCGCGGTTCAACTCACCGATGCCGAGGTTCAGGTAATCGGCATAGGCGTAGAGCAGAGGCAGGTGGCCGTTTTGTTTGGCGTATTGATCGATCAGGTGCACCATGGACAACCGCAGATAGTTTTTCGCCCAGCGGTGAAATTTCGCATCCTCCTGAAAGGGAA
>CAYPKH010000012.1:0-12637 GCA_964411245.1 uncultured Nitrospina sp. | reverse complement strand
CGTCGGGTCCCAGGGTGCGAATATACGTATAAGCCCGTAACAACACGCCGAAGTTGCCGTAAAAGGTTCTCACTTTGCCGATACTATCCGGCTGGTCGTAGTTGCAATGGTATTTACCGTCCTTGTGTTCGATGTGCGGCACCGGCAGAAACGGTTCCAGGAAATCCTTGACGCCGACCGGACCCGCGCCCGGTCCGCCGCCGCCGTGCGGAGTCGAAAAGGTTTTGTGCAGGTTGAAATGCAGGACGTCGACTCCGGTATTGCCCACCTTGCACACTCCCATGAGGGCGTTGAGGTTCGCGCCGTCGCAATACACCAGGCCGCCTTTGGAATGCACGATGCCGGTGATCTCCAGAATATTTTTTTCGAACATGCCGAGGGTGTTGGGATTGGTCAGCATGATGGCGGCGGTGTCTTCATCCATCAACTCCTTGAGCTTGGCCAGGTCGATCAGGCCTTCGGCGTCCGACGGAATCTGAAGCACCTCGTACCCGCAGAGGGCGGAGCTGGCGGGGTTGGTGCCGTGGGCGGAGTCCGGCATCAGCACCTTGGTGCGTTTCTCACCGCGCGATTCCAGCCAGGCCTTGATGACCAGCATGCCGGTCATCTCGCCGTGCGCTCCAGCGGCGGGTTGCAGGCTGACCGCGTCCATGCCGCTGATCTCTTTCAAATACTCCTGAAGTTCGAACAGCAGTTGCAGGCTGCCCTGCGACAGGGCTTCCGGCGTGTACGGGTGATGCAGGGCGAACCCCGGCAGGCGCGCCATGTCCTCGTTGAGTCTCGGGTTGTACTTCATGGTGCAGGAGCCCAGCGGGTAGAAGTTGCCGTCGATGCTGAAATTCCATTGCGAAAGGCGCGTGAAGTGACGGACCACGTCCAGCTCGGTCAACTCCGGCAGGTGGTCGATGGGGCCGCGAATTTCATCCGGCGGCAGGAGGGTTTCGATCTCCAAATCGGGAATCGGGCTGGACGGCAGGGAATAGGCCTTGCGGCCGGGCGACCCCAGGTCGAACAGCACCGGTTCGTCGAAGATCAAGCCTTTAACGCCGGGGCGGGGAATGAGTCTTTGTGTCATGGAAAAAACCCTTTAAGGGGAACCAATTAATGACCGACGGAACTAATCTCCCACCGGTTCGGCCTCATCGGCCAGCATCACCGGGACCCCGTCCCGGATCGGGTATTTCACCTTGCAGGCTTGGCAGACCAGCCCGTCTTCTTCCGGGGTCAGGGTGAGGTCCCCCTGGCATTGCGGGCAGGCCAGAATGTCCAGCAGTTCTCGATCGAAAGACATGGTTCGCGTTTCGCTTCAGGAAGTGCGGGCGTTCATGTGGTTTTGAACGCTGGTTTGCACGGTCTGAAAGACGTCGTCGACGGTGATCGAGGTCATGCATTCGATGTTCGTCGGACAACTGTGTTTGTGACAGAAACTGCACGGCTGAAGTTTGACGACCACTTCGTGGTTACTGCCGTGCGGGCGGCTGTAGACCGGGTTGGTCGGGCCGAACAGCGACACCGTCGGCACCCCCTGCGCCGCCGACAGGTGCCCGGGCCCGGTATCGCAGCCGATGAACAGGCTCATCCGCTTGAGCATGACGATTGATTCGTGCAGGGTGTTTTTGGGAGAGACCCAATGCTTCTCCTTCATCTGGGCGGACAGTTGTTTCACCGACTCTTCCTCGCCGGGCCCCCAGGTGAGCAGAATGTTGAATCCCAACTCCTTCGCGATGCGGTCCCCCAGCTGGGCGAACCGCTCCATCGGCCAGCGCTTGGTAGGGAAGCCCACGCCATGGTGGATGGCGACGATGGGTTGGGCGGCCAGCTCCGGATTGTCTTGCCAAAAGGCCTCGATTTTTGATTCGGCTTCATCGGGGACCCTCAGCGGAAACTCCTTGGTGACGGTTTCGGCGCCCAGGGCCTGGATCATCGTCAGGTATCGATCAACGACATGAACCTGCTTTCCCATGTAAGGAATTTTTTCGTTTGTGAACCAGGCGTTGGGACGCTCCCGGCAGTCGCGTGGGTCGAAGCCGATAATGCGCGGGGCATGGGTGAGCCAGGCAATCAGCCCGGTTTTGATCAGCCCCTGCATTTCGATTACCAGATCAAACCGGCCCTGAATGCGTTTCAGCGCCGCCTTGAACTCGCGCCAGCTTTGCCGGTTCCAGTGCCGGCGCCAGTGACGGATGCGCACCACGATCAATTCGTCCAGGTCCGGGTTGTTGTACAACAGGTCCTTGCACTTCTCCTCGACGATCCAGGCGATATGCGCTTTGGGATACAGTTGGCGCAGGGTGCGAAGGGACGGCAACGCATGAATGACGTCGCCCAGCGAACTGAGTTTGATGAGCAGAATGTTGTGCGGGGATGGATGCATGTCAGGGGTCCGGCGCCGGGGGTCGTATGAAGGAATCCAAAACCGGTAAGCCCGGCAGAACAGAATTCCTACGATAATACCATATTTGTTGGCGAAAATTTTTATCCAGACCTCCAGAGCCCGGGATTGCAAATGCGCCTTGATCCAGTAGAATACCGCAGTGTCAAATTCCATGGAACTCCGGTGCGAAAAAAAAGGGACGGCCTGACGTTCGGGGCCTAACGCGGACAACTCTTGGGAAGGTTGAACGGGTGAGTCAAATGGTTTATTTCACGGAGATTGTTCTTCAATGACCGAGGCCCGCCGGAGCGCTTTGATCCTGTTCGCGAAGGACCCCGTCGAGGGCCAGGTGAAAACCCGTCTGGGTTCCCTGCTGGACCCGAAAACCACCTTGAATCTGTACCTTCGTTTTCTGGACGACAGCATCGCAAAGATCCATGCGGTCACGGAGGTGGACCGCTTCATCGGTGTGGCGTCCGGGCCGCAAACGGATTATTTCGAGGGCCTCTCCTATCATCCCCCGGCCCGTCTGTTTGTGCAGGAGGGAAAGGACTTGGGCCAACGCATGCGGCAGGCGTTTGAGGACCGGTTCCGGGAAGGATACGAACGCGTGGTGATCATCGGCGCCGACAGCCCGACCCTGCCCACCGCTTACATCGAGCAGGCCCTGCAATCGGAGAAAGAGGTGGTGATCGGCCCCAGCACCGACGGCGGGTATTACCTGATCGGTATGAGGGGGAAGGTGACCGATCTGTTCTCGGGCGTTGACTGGGGAACCGGCCGGGTGCTGGCGGACACCCTGAAGGCTTTGCAGGAACAGGGAGTACCCGCCGAGCTGTTGCCGGTGTGGTATGATGTCGACCTTCCGGAAGACCTGCGTTTCCTGAAAACTCATTTGGAATGGATGGCCCATGCCGGTTTGAAAACGGGCCAGGCCACCTTTGAATTTTTAAATCAGCTGCACCTTGAACCCGTGAAATGAAAATCATCAAATACACCGACGACGATTACCCGCAGGAGATTCAGGCGCTGGTGGATCGGTGCAGTGTGGATTTCCTGGCGCAGGACGAAACCGTCCGCACCATCCTGGAAGCGGTCAAGCAAGACCGCGACGAAGCCCTGCTCAAGTTCACCAATCAGTTCGACCGAACCGATTACCAGTTGAGCGATCTGGAAGTGAGGTCCGAGGATATTCAGGAAGCCTACAACCAGGTGACGCTTGACGAACTGGAGGCGATGAAACTGGCCGCCGACAACATCCAACGGTTCCATGAAAAACAGGTGCAGGAATCCTGGGAGTATAAGGAAGGGGAGGTCTACCTCGGGCAGGTGGTGAGGCCGTTGGCCATCGTCGGCATTTATGTTCCGGGCGGCAAGGCGTCGTATCCCTCCACGGTTCTGATGAACGCCATTCCGGCCCGGGTGGCCGGGGTGGAACAGGTGATCATGTGTTCCCCGACGCCCGGAGGGGAGGTCAGCCCGCACGCTCTGGTGGCGGCGGATATCGCGGGGGTGGACCGGATCTTCAAGGTGGGCGGGGCGCAGGCGGTGGCCGCCATGGCGCTGGGAACCGATACCATTCCCCGGGTGGATAAAATCGTCGGTCCCGGAAATATCTATGTGGCGCTGGCGAAACGCATGGTGTTCGGGTTGGTGGATATCGACATGATCGCCGGGCCGAGCGAAATCCTGGTGGTGGCCGATGATTCCGCCCGCCCGGAGTTTGTCGCCGCCGATCTGCTTTCGCAGGCGGAGCACGACGAGGAAGCGGTGCCCCTTCTGGTGACGCCTTCCGAACCCCTGGCGCAGAAGACTCTCGGGGAATTGGAGAAGCAGAAAGGTGAGTTGAAGCGGACCGCCATCATAGAAGAATCGCTCAGAAACAAATGCCGGTTAATCGTGACCGCCTCGCTGGAGGAGGCGCTGGATCTGGCCAACCGCATTGCCCCGGAGCATCTGGAACTGGCGGTGGAGAATCCCCGGGAAGCCGCCAAGCGCATCAAAAACGCCGGGGCCATTTTTCTGGGTCACTATACGCCGGAGGCGATCGGGGATTATATGGCGGGACCCAACCATGTGCTGCCGACCAGCGGCACCGCCCGGTTTTCTTCCCCGCTGGGGGTCTATGACTTTATCAAGCGGACCAGCCTGATCACCTACAGCCGGGAAGAACTGGCCAAAAGCGGGAAAACCTGCCGGATCCTGGCGGAAATGGAGGACCTGGACGGCCATGCCAAAGCCGTCCAAATAAGGGTATCCTGAACCTTTTTTACGCGAAAAGTCCTGATAATAGAAAGCCTACAAATTTACTTGACAACCTTTTGACTCTTATGGTATTGACTCTTATGGTAAATATCTGCGTCTTTGTGTTTTACTGGAGGGGAATTGCGCGCGCGGCCCGGTTTCCGCAAGCCCTATTGGGTCAATGAGTTAGGACGTTTTGGCTGCCTCACTTCCAGCCGCAATTCCAAATGAGGGAAAATTAAGGTTCCTTCGGGTTGGTTTTTGAGCGAAAATATTCAGGTTTGGGATTTTGCGGGTTTGGTTTTAAAAAATATGCCAGCTAATTTTGGAAATTCCAAGTTTGAACATATATCATTTTGAGTTGAAAATCCCAGGATACCCAGAGATCCCCTTAAGGAGGTTAGGCAATGCTTAATTCAGAAGCTGGAAATATCAAGCTGCTCCCGTTAGCGCTTGTTCTGGCAGTGACCTTGTTCTTCGTTCCGGGCCTGAGTGGCGACAACGCATACGCCAAAGAGGTGTTTGCGGAACAGGCTTTCGCGGAAGAAGCTTTTGCGAAAGAGGTGCTGGCTGAGGAAGGCGCGGAAGAAGGCGGCGAACCCGCGACCGAATGGAGTCAGGACATTTTCTATAAGGATTGGGAAGGCAATCCGCTGAAAGGTCCGGTCAGTGGCTACCCCGCTCCGGAATTGGGACCAGAAGATTACAACAATTATGAATTTGCGCCTAGCCGAATGTTGGTTTGGATCGCGAGCCAGCAGCACTTGTACTTTGGCAGTTTCGTACTGGCGGTTCCGATCTTCTGCATGCTCATCGAATTTGTCGGGATCCGCACCAGGGAAAGCGATCCGGTTCTGTCGGAGAAATACGACAAGCTGGCGCATGACCTGATGAAGATCAGCCTGACGGCGTATTCCTGGACCGCGATTCTCGGGGGGATTCTGCTGTTCACCTTCATTACCCTGTTCCCGGGATTCTTCAAATACATGGCCGGTATTTTCCGTCCCGTCATGCACGTCTATGCGTTGATGTTCCTGGCGGAAAGCGGCGTGTTGTACGTTTACTATTATGGTTGGGACAGAATGAAGGACGATCCGTTCCTGAAATGGGTCCACTGCAGTCTTTCCGTTCTGTTGAACCTGGTCGGTACGATTCTGATGTTTCTCGCGAACTCCTGGGCGACCTTCATGCAGGCCCCGGGCGGGATCGACGAGCAGGGCCGGTTCCTGGGCAACATCTGGCACGTCATCCATTCCACATTGTGGAACCCGGTCGGCGTTCACCGGATTCTCGGGAATATCGTGTTTGGCGGCGGTATCGTCGGCGCCTACGCGGCCTATCATTATCTCACCGCCAAAACCGCGGAAGAAAGAGCCCATTACGACTGGGTATGTTATATCGCGATGTTCATCTGCATCTTCGGATTGATCCCCCTGCCGTTCGCCGGCTACTGGCTGATGAAAGAGGTTTACGCATTCCGTCAGCAAATGGGGATCACTCTCATGGGCGGCATCATGGCCTGGCTGTTCATCATTCAGGCGGTTATGATCGGGCTGTTGTTCTTCGCGGCCAACTCTTACCTGCATAACTCCATGTCCCGGGTCAAAGGCTCGCACCGGTACATGAAATACTGTAAATACATGGTCTTGTTGTTGATCGTCTGTTTCACCATGTGGATGACCCCACACACCATCGTTATGACTCCGGCGGAGTTGAAGGCGATGGGTGGCGCACAGCATCCGGTGATAGGTCACTTTGGCGTCATGTCTGCCAAGAACACCGCGGTGAACCTGATGATCATAACCACGATTCTTTGTTTTCTGTTGTATCAGAGGGCGAACAAGAAGATCAATGTCAGTTGGGCGACCCAGGGCAACTGTTGGCTCAGCGCCATTTTCGTCATGGCGGCGGCCAATGTCATCTTCCTGGGCTTATACGGGTACATCCTGCCGGCGAACCAGCGGGTCGGATTGTCCGTGCCTCAGGTGACGACTACGTTGACCACTCTGTTTGCCGGTACGGCCATCAATATCTCCATGTTCAAGGACGCCGATTCCTACGGGGACATCCAATGGGGAACCCAGTCTCGAGTGGCCACCTACGCGATCTTCCTGCTGGCGATTTCGTTCACCTGGCTGATGGGCTTGATGGGCTACATCCGGTCTGCCGTGCGCTTGTTCTGGCACGTGACGGAAGTGGTTCGGGACAACTCCGTGGATGCCTACACCCTGACCATCGGTGAAGCCGGCAAGATGCTGACGTTCAACGCCCTGTTTGTATGGGTGCAGTTCGTCGTCGTGTTCTGGGTCGGCAGTCTGACCGGCAAGAAAGCTCCGGAGGCGGTTCCGGCAGGCGTTCCTGTGCCAGCCCAGCAACAGCAATAACGGGTTATTAGAGTTACGCGTTTAATTTTTTAAATAAATTTTCTTAAGTAAGAAGGAGAGGAGACAAGGATGCTTCCTGAACAACAAGACGTGCTGTGGACGTTCGTCACCCTGATGTGCATGGTATTCTCGGTGTATGTGTTTATCAGTGTGATCCAGCATTGCCGGGAGCGCGAGGGGGCCAATATGAAGCTGTGGGGGACGATTTTTGCCGCAGGGGTCCTAATCAATCTATGGTTGACCAACAAGATGTTCGACATGAACCAGGGGGAGCAGTTGGGTTTTGTTGGCTGGCAGATGCTGGCTATTTTGGCCACCCTGCTGATTTGGGGAATGTTCTATAAGAATGAAGGGATCGAAGACCAGTCTCCCCCGATCATTCGGGCGGCGTTCTTCTATTCCACCATTTCCATCCTTCTGGCCGGTTACACCAACTGGCTGCCGCAACAGAGAAGTGATCCACCCCCCAGGGGCGGCCCAGAAATTTCTGATGACATCACCATGGATCAGTACACCGAAATGGGACGGATCATCGTATTCGGTTCCAAGCCGGCAGTGGGGGGGGGGGTGGCCATCGGCAAAGGTCAGTGTCCGCTCTGTCACACCTTCGATCCCGGCGACAACATCGGACGTTGTCCCAACCTGTTCGGGGTTGAGGAGCGCAGTCACACCCGGATCAAGGAAGACCGTTATCTGAACGAGCCCATCAAGATCGGTGAAACGGACGGCGCTTCGCAGATCGTGAAGGGCAAACCCGACGAGATTCCCGAGGAGTACCGCCGTGCGGATGCGGACGACCTGGTGGGTGAGGATTACCTGCGCGAATCGCTGATGTGTCCGTCTTGTTACGTGGTTAAGAATTATGGTAAAGCGGGCGATAAAGTCAGCCCGATGCCGGTCGTCAGCAAGCCGCCGATCAGCTTGAGCCCGGTCGAGTTGAACTCGGTTCTCGCCTGGCTGCAGTCGAAAGACACGCCCGGTGACTTCGCCAGCGTCACGATTCCTCTGCCCACTCTCGGAGGGGAAACCGCGGAGCCGGAAGAGGAGGAGGAGCGTCCTATCTTCGTGACGGGCACCGAGTCGATCGAAGAAATAATCAACGTGCTGGGTTGTTCGCTGTGTCACACCATTCCGGGAATTCCCGGCGCGGTGGGTGAGTTGGGACCCAAACTGCATGAAAAGATCAATGCTCCGAAGCGGATCAAGAATCCGAATTACAAAGGCAAGGCCAGGAACGGCCGTGAATACGTCAGGGAGTCCATCCTGAATCCCAGCGCTTACGTGGTGTTCAATGAAGAAGAGGGGGAACCGTTTCCGGATGGTCTGATGCCGCAAGACTTTGCCAACAAATTATCCATCAATGCGCTGGAGAAATTGGTGGATTTTATTAGTAACACCGTGCCGGAAGGCTGATCCAGGAGGGATGGCAGGAATGAACAATGTAGTGAAAGGATTAATCTTATACGTGGTCGGTTGGGCCGTTTTCCACTATGGTTTGTTTCCGCTGATGACGCCCAAGGAGCCTACCTGGATAGTCAATCGCTACGTTTATTATGTGCTGTTTGTGGCCTATTGTCTGGCTTTCAACCTCGTTTTGAAGTTGAAACCCCCGATTTCCCTGAACGGGTTGGCGGTTTTTTTATTGGGATTTTATTTTTACCAGTCCGTGCTGTTCCCGCCCATCCCTTGGACCTTGTTGATCACCTATATGATGCTCTGGGGGATAGGGACGTTCCTGTATGTTTCGCAGGATCCGGGGACCTTCGCCGAATTCCGAAAACCCATCGTTAGGACAGTTACCGGAGAGTACAAGTGGGCGCGGTACATCGTGTTTGCCGCCATGCCCCTTCTGGTGGGGTTCGGCACCTATCAATTCATTTATCCCTCGTTTCCGGAACCGGTTGAATTGCGTACGGTTCACCCGGCGCCGCCGGCGAGCACCCGGGTGCACGGCAAGAACTTCACGCTGGAAGGATTGCAAAACCCCTTCCGCATCGATGAGCAAGATAACTATTTGGATGGCGGCCCCGGGGGTGGAGCCCTTCCGATTGAAGGCAAGTTTCCCTTCCTGGATGATGACAAGCATGAGTACATGAAGGCGGTGACGGAAGGTGGGACCATTTTCTTTAGGGAATGTCATTACTGCCACGGCGACCAGTTGAACGGTCTGGGAATGTTCTCCCATGTGTTCAACCCGACGCCGGCAAACTTCATCGACCCGGGAACGATCGCCATGTTGCGCGAATCCTTCCTGTTCTGGCGGGTGGCCAAAGGCGGTCCGGGATTGCCGAACGAATCGACTCCGTGGTCCTCGGCGATGCCGCCCTGGGAAGAGCACTTGAAAACGGACGAAATCTGGAAAGTCATCCTGTTTGAGTACTGGTACACCGGATGGCATCCGAGAACGTTCGATGAAGAGTCCTCTGCCGCAGGGGGTGGAGAATAATTAATTAATCTATTCATTTCACATTTTGAAATTTTAAATAAAGAGGAAGATATGCTAACGGAGTCTAGAAAATCGTTAAGGCAGTTGATTGCCGGACTGGTGATCTTTTTGGTGGCCGGCCTGCCGTCAACTCTTCTGGCGCAGGAAGAACAGCCAGCGGATCCGATTCAGCAAGACAAACTGGAGCTGGGCAAGAAAGTCTATTTCAAGCGCTGTGTCTGGTGTCACGGAATTGAGGGCGAGGGTAACGGACCGTCGGCGGATCGTTTGTTCACCCGTCCCAGGAATTTTATTCAAGGGACTTTTAAAATCCGCTGGACCGATTCCGGTGAACTTCCTTTGGACCAAAACCTGATCGATACCGTGAAAAACGGGTTGCCGGGGTCCGCGATGCCGTCCTGGAGTGGAATCCTGAGTGAAGATGAAATCGAAGCGGTCGTTCAATTCGTCAAATCCCTGGTTCAGGACCGGGATTTTGCGGACGAGGATGAAGAAGTCTACGTACAGGATTTCGGGTCGAACCCCTGGGGAACCTCGGATCCCTATCATCTCGGTGTGCCTCAGGAGGACATCGATGCCGGTAAAGAGATCATGCTGAAGAACAAATGTTTCGAGTGTCACGGCGGCGAAGGCCGGGGTGACGGTAACCCGACGATGAAAGACGATTGGGGATTCGAGATTGTGGCGGCCGACTGGCAGCAGTGCTGGAATTTCCGCGGTAGCCGGCGCAATCACTTCGACCCGTTCAACATTGTCCGGACGATTTCCACCGGAATGAACGGGACGCCGATGCCGAACTTCAAAGACAAGATCACAGTCGAAGACCGGTGGAAACTGGCGGCGTTTGTCAATTCCCTGTGTCCCCGGAAAAAGATTGATCGGTTGACCAACAAACCGATCAATGACTTTTTGATCAAGTCCAAGCGTCAGTTGGGAGCGGTGTCCACGGATTTCAACGATCCGATGTGGCAGGCCCCGGATGACGACGACCGCATCAAGTCCCGGCCTTCGGATTACGAAGGCAATCAGTACTGGCATTTTGTGGCCTTGGCCGGTCAGATCACCCGCGGCGAGCGGAACTTCAAGCCGAAAGTGGACAACCTGTGGGTTATGTCCAATTGGTCTGAGGAAGAGCAGGCGGTTTACTACCTGGTGGAATACCACAACCGGTTTCTCTCCGTCGATCCGGCGTATCCGGATGGCGTCGCCATTCAGTGGCCGGGACAATTGGAAGACCTGTTCGGCGCGGAAAAACCGTACTTCATTTTCGGCGATTCCAAAAAGCCTGTGGATCTTTGGAAGGCCAATTTCATGGTCAAGGACTATAAGGACACCGCTGCGGCCAATCCGAACGGATACGATCTGGATGTGACCGTTCAGGAATTGGTGGGCAACGGGTTTCAGGCCATTTCTCCAAAAGAAACCCCCGGCGGTGTTCAAGTGGTGAATTCCAAATACCATCAGGGTCGTGTAAAGATCATGTTCAAACGCTCTTTGACCACCGAGAATCCGGACAGAACCGATGTTCAGATTCCGGTTAAAACCTATATCCCGATTGCTTTCATGGAATGGTCGGGCTGGGCCAAGGAGCATGACGAGTATATGGCCATTTCCACCTGGCTGTATACGATTCTTGAACCGGAATTGCCCAAATCTCTGGTGTACATGCCGCCGATCATGGCAACGGCATGGTTTGGTTTCCAAATGTGGTTGGTATGGATGACCAAGCGCACCCGGAAGATGGCCGCAGAGGGTAAGGTGAAGTAAGCCTCTGAAACTGTCATTGAAATAAGCCACACAAAAGGCCCGTCCATTCGGACGGGCCTTTTTTTATTGAATGCTCGGCAAAATTGATGAGACGGAGGGATTTCCCAATGGGTTCAGGTGGAGATTTGCTCCAGGTCCATATTGCCTTCGATGATTTCGCGAAGCGCAAGCTCGTAGTAGGTTTTAGGTGAATCGTATTCGTTTTCGCCTACTTCGATACAGGGTTGTGCCCCTATTTCCAGTTGGTGAATCCGCTGCGACACCAGAATACACAACAGGTAGCGGCTTTTGATCACATCCATGGCCAGCTTTTCCAGTTCCAGTAATTCCTGCATTGATGCTCCTTGCTGATCGCTATTAATGGGAACGGTTAGTCTGTGCATTCTAATGCTTGCGGGGTCTCCTGTCAATTCCGCCGCCGCGATTACCGGCCCAATATTTCCTGCGCGATGGCCAGCGCCGACTCCGTGTGTTCCGGGGTGACCATGCGGTTCAGCACCGCCCGGAACAACCCGCCTTCCATCAACATCAGTTTGACCCCTTTGGATTCCATTTGTTCCAGGAAAGCCTCCGGGGTGACTTCCGGGTGATCCAGCTGGAAGAACAGAATATTGGTCGGGTTCTTTTCGGGCTCGATTTGGACGCCTGGCAGCTGTTTGAGGCCTTGCGCCAGGGTCCGGGCGTTCTGATGGTCCTCCTGCAACCGGTCGATCTGGGTTTCCAGGGCGACGATCCCGGCGGCGGCCAGATGACCCGCCTGGCGCATGCCGCCGCCCACCATTTTCCGCCATTTGCGGGCCTGGTCCACCCAGTCCCGGGGACCCGCAATGACCGATCCCACGGGGGCCGAAAGACCCTTGGAGAGGCTGAACATCACCGAATCCGCCTGGCGGGTCAACTCCCGGACATCGACGGACAGGGCGACAGACGCGTTGAAAATACGGGCCCCATCCAGATGCACCCGTAACCCGTATTTGCCGGCTAATTCGGCCACAGAATCCATATATTGCGGGGTCAGGGGCGAGCCGAAACAGTAATTCTGGGTGTTTTCCAGGCAGATCAGGCGGGTCGGCGGGTAATGCAGATCGCTCTTCCGGATGGCGTTCTCCAGGGCCTCCAGGGGCAGGGTGCCGTCGTCGCGGTTGGGGACGGTATGGGGGTGGATTCCGCCCAGTGCCGACAGGCCGCCCACCTCATTGAGGAAGATGTGGCTCCGGTCGCCCAGGATGACCTCGTCGCCCCGGCCGCAGTGGGTCAGCAGGCTCACCAGGTTGCCCATGGTGCCGCTGGGCAGGTACAGGGCGGCCTCCATGCCCAGTTTTTCCGCCGCCATATCCTGGAGCTGGTGAATGGTCGGGTCCTCGTTGAATACGTCATCCCCCACCTCAGCTTGGGCCATGGCCTGGCGCATGGCCTCGGTGG
>CAYPKH010000011.1:0-12881 GCA_964411245.1 uncultured Nitrospina sp. | reverse complement strand
CCGATATTTTTCAGAGTTTCGTTTCGCCCAATCTCGTCAAATCCATGGTGGAGATGGATATCCTGCCCCTCATCATCTTTTCCCTGGTGTTCGGCGGGGTGCTGACCACCCTCGGCGAAAAAGGCAAAACCGTCATCAATTTTTTTGATGCAGTGAACCAAGCCATCATGAAAATGGTGCATCTGGTGCTGTATCTGGCGCCCCTTGGCATCTTCGCGCTGATCGCCTCCAAACTGGGAGCCGCCGGTGGCGGCGACGCCTTCTGGGCGGAGTTGCTGAAGATCGGCAAATACGCGTTCACCGTGATTTTCGCTCTTTTATTGCACGCTCTGGTGGTCCTGCCGTGGGTTTTGTGGTTTTTCACCCGCCGCAATCCCATCACCTTTTTCAAAGGAGCCAGCGCCGCGCTGACGACGGCCTTTTCCACGGCCAGCAGTTCCGCCACCCTGCCGGTCACCATTGAATGCGCCGAGGTAAATAACCAGGTGTCGCGCCGGGCGTCGCTTTTTGTTTTGCCGATCGGCGCCACGGTCAACATGGACGGCACCGCCATGTATGAAGCGATTGCGGCCATCTTCATCGCACAAATGATCGGGATGCCGCTGGGTTTTACCGAACAGGTCATTATTTTCGTGACCGCCACGCTTGCGGCGATCGGCGCCGCGGGTATTCCCGAGGCGGGTTTGGTCACCATGGTCATGGTGCTCCAGTCCGTCGGCCTGCCCTTGGAGGGCATCGGGATGCTGTTGTCGATCGACTGGTTTCTGGACCGGTGCCGCACCACCATCAATGTCTGGGGCGATTCCATAGGAGCGGCGGTGGTCGATCAACTTGAAGAACAATACGTGGAAGGAGGGTAGTCAATTGGAATGGATACTTATGATCCTGTTGGGACTGGTGATCGGGGTTCTGGCCTCCATGACCGGTCTGGGCGGGGGATTTCTGGTAGTCCCCCTTCTACTGTATCTGGGGAATAAGGCGCAGATGGCGGTCGGCACATCGTTCATCGTGGTTTTTCTGATCGCCGTCTCGTCCGTGGCGGCCCATTACCGGCTGGGCAATATCGATCTCAAGACCGGTCTGATGATCGCCATCGGAGGGGTCGTCGGCGCCCAAGTGGGTCCCATGATTTTAGAGAGCATGTCGGAGCAGAATTTCAAGCGTTTCTTTGCAGGCGTCCTGGTGCTTCTGGCCATCTGGCTGGTGGTCAACTCGCGCGGTCCCGTATAATCGAAGCGGCGGTATCGAAATCCGCAAACCCGGTCACGCGGATTTCTCCGTGACCTTGCGTTCTCCCCGTACGATTCTCGCCGCAAAGGGGCCTTCGCCCAGCTTGTTGATCCAGTTGGAGCGCCCCTTGATCAAATTGAACATCATGGCGCGGTCCTTGTTGACCGTATCGGTCCAGGTCACATCCGCGCAATCCGGCTCAAACACCGGGGGCAGGTAAATGAGGTCTCCCCCCTTGGCCTTCAAGGTGTAGTTTTTATCGAAAATGGATTTGATGTCCTCGAGTTTGCACACTCGCCAGTCATTGAAGCCCGCATAATTTTCCGCATTCAGTTGTTGTGCGTATTCCTGGCACTGTTCCAGGTTTCGCCATTTTCCCAGCATCTGGCGGGTGTCTTTTTTGAGCCAGGTCAGCCCGGTGGATGAATCGGTGATGGTGTCGTTTCCGTTATCAATAAACCTGTCCTCAGACATGGAAGCCTCGCGATTAAGATTGAATTGCCGGTTATTATATCAAAAATATGGTGCGTAGGGAGCCGGAAGACATTTTGAGCGGGCGGTGAAGGCCAAACTATTTCCGGGTGAAAAAATGAAGGCCCTGAAAGCGATAATTGAGGCCGGGCGGATGTTTGATCTGAAAAAAATTGTTCACAAACGGAGGGCTGTGGGGTTGGCCGATCACCGAAACATAATCACGGGGACTTTCCTCGCAATTCCGGAAGAAGCACCAGCGCATAAACAGGGATTTGGTCGTGTCCCGCTTGAAAACAATTCCGAGGATGTCCGGGCCACTGAAAAAGAATTGCAGGACAAAGTCCGGGGAATTGACCTGAAATGTTTTGTTGAGCAGGAGACGGGTCAGATCCACCGGATTGTTCACTTTGAGGGCCTGGACTTTATATTCCTTGAGAGAAACGGTTTCAAACGAATAAGCGGGTGTGGCCCGATGCAAACCAAAAAACAAAACCCAAGCAAGGAAGAAATAAGGTTTGCCGGAGTTCAAAGGGAGGCGGGAACATAGAAAAAGCCGATAGAATAAAAATTCTATCGGCTTTTTAATCCAATCTAAAAGGACCGTGAGTCCCAAAGCTGTGAAGCTTACTTCAAAGTCGGATGATAGTCGCCACACATGGCATTCGGAATCGTGATATCCCTCATGTAACCTTTGCGGTTCTGACCCATTTGCTTCCGGTACGTGACCGTGGAGTTGTCACCCTGACAGTCGCCCGCTACCAGACCACGGACCTGAGCTTCTTCAACCGTCTTGGCGGCTTTCCAGGACTGATCGGTCTGGGAGGAACCCCACTGCTGGTCGACATTGATTCCAGAGGCAGAGTTTCTGGACAGATGGGCTTTTGACGCACGGTTGACGGCGTCCGTCAGAAGGCGGTCTCTGGCACCCATTTGAACGATCGTCTGGCCAACGCTCATTACGCTCTGATCCTGTTGGGCATAGGCACCCGGAACCAGTTCATCGGCAACGGCGCCGTTCACACCGAAAGCCAGTACAGCCATAAAACATACTGCCAACAAAAGCGCTTTCTTTTTCATTAGTAGTCTCCCCTAAAAAAGATTGTACTTAATAGGTAAAGCTCAAATTAAATAATTCATTAAAAAACAGCAAACAAATGAATTATGGAATACCGGCATTGCCAGGCCCGCGCTATGACAATATTGAGCGGCCTTTGGTCAGACATTCTGAGGCATCTTTGCCCGGAATTTATAATCTTAGAGGCCATTTGTCAATAGAAAAACTCCATTTCGTTTCAGAAGCTTGACCCTACCGGGTTGAATTTTTGAAGATTTAGGGAGCTTTCCGGTGGTTTTTCCCGTTTTTCCGGGCACCGCCCGGAAATTTCCATTAACCCATTGATTTGATTTATTTTAAAAAATTCCCTCCGATCGTTTGAATTTTCCGGGTTCCCGTGTATGATAAAAATTCCAAAATGTTTTTCAAAAACCCCATCTAGAGGATGGATTTCGATGTCGAAAAAGTACTTCACTGTTGAGGAGGCCAACGCCCTGATCCCCGATTTGCTGGACTGGGTGCCCCGATTGCAGGAATTGTTTACCCTGATGGACAAAGGTTTCCCGGATATCCAAAAAGCCCGGTCCCAAGCCGAGTATGGCGGGGGCAGTGTCCACGGAACCGAATACCTGAAAGTGGCCCTGAAAGCCAATCAAATCACCCGGGGCCTGGAAAAACAGGGGTGCGTTCTTAAAGGCATCGAAATGGGCCTGGTGGATTTCCCGGCTATCCGCGACGGCAGAGAAGTGTACCTCTGTTGGAAAGTCCCGGAAAGGGAAATCCGGTTCTGGCACGATCTGAACACCGGGTTTGCCGGCCGCCAGCCGATTTAGAAGTCACCTCGTCTTGGTGGCTTTGATCCGCTTTTGAAGTTCTTTCACCAGTTGAGCATTCCCCACCAGCGCCGTGCCCTCGCGGATGCTGTTCTTGTTTCCCTTAAAATTCACAAAAGCCCCCCCGGCTTCCTGCACCAGAATTTTGCAGGGAGCGAAATCCCAGATATACGCCCAGGGATCGACCATGGCATCCACCGCTCCCCGGATGGCCAGCAGGTGCCCGTACGCATCGGGATAGGTCCGCACTAGTTTGGCTTCGGAATGCAATTGATTCCAGAAGCGCAGGTATTTCTTTTCCCGGAAACAGTAATGGTCCGCCGTGGCCAGAACAGAATCCTTTAGTTTAGAGTGGGAGGACACGCGCAGGCGGCGCTTGCCGGAGAAGGTTCCCTTGCCTTTGACCGCCCACACCGTTTCACCCAGCGCGGGCAGGCAGATGATGCCCATCACCGGTTCCCCTTTGCGGAGCAGGGAGAGCAGGGTGGCAAACATCGGCAGACCCTGGATAAACGAACGGGTGCCGTCGATCGGATCGACCGTCCAGACCCACTCGCGATGGGAATCCTCCTCGCCGAATTCCTCGCCGATGATGCCGTGATCCGGAAACTCCCGCTGGATCTTTTTGCGGAGAATTTCTTCGGCTTTCTGGTCGGCGAGTGTGACTGGACTTTGGTCCGCTTTATATTGTACGGTGAGCTCTTTTTGAAACCTATTGAGGATTTCCCGGGTGGCGGGTTCCAGCCAGGACAGGGCGGCTTCTTTGGCGGCGAGAAGGTCTTTCATCCGTTTGATTTAAGATTGCATTCCGATCATGTTAAACTATAATTGCTCTGCTATTTTAGCCTTTTATTTCCTACAAACATAATAAAATATGAATAACAAACAATTGGTCATAGGGGTGATCGCCTGCTTTTTCATATCCATCGCGTATCTTGTGGTGATCATCTGGGAAATCAAAAAGTCCATCGATCATGACGCTAAAATTCGCAAGATGCAGGCGCAAATCCAACATGTGACGATCGAGGACAACCGCGACTTCAGTATCTACGAGGCCCTAATCGGCGACGACCGCCGGGAGATGATCCTGATTCCCGAAGGGGTGTTCACCCGCGGGTCGGACTCCGGCGGGTTTGACGAGAAGCCTCAGCAGGAGATTTACCTGGATGCGTTTTGGGTCGACAAATATGAAGTCAGTGTCGAGGACTACAATGTGTTCCGCCGCGCCGCCAATTATGTGGAACCGTCCGTGCCTTTTTTTCAAGGGGATTACAATATCCTGAAAACTCCCAATTTCCCGGTGGTCGGAGTTTCCTGGTATGACGCGGTCAATTACTGCACCTGGGCGGGCAAGCGTCTGCTCAGGGAAGCGGAATGGGAAAAGGCCGCCCGCGGCACCCATGGGCTGGTGTATCCCTGGGGCAACAGGGTCCTGCCCAAGCGCGCCAATATCTCCGGCACCGCCGATGGCTTTAAATACATGGCCCCGGTCGGCAGTTTCCCCATGGGCCGCAGTGTGTACGGGGTGTACGACATGGCCGGCAATGCTTCCGAATGGGTCGAGGACTGGTACGATCAGTTTTATTACCAGAAATCGCCCATGATCAACCCGGAAGGCACCGCCAAGAGCAAGAACCGGGTATTCCGCGGCGGGTCCTGGGATGCGCGCAAGGTGGATATCCGCGCCGCCAAACGGTTCGCCGCTTCATCCGGTCGCAAGGACAGTATTGTCGGATTCCGCTGTGGCAAATCGGTCGAGCCGGACTCCAAAACCAGGTAACCGTAACTTTCGGACAAGTCCCATTTGAGCCGCTCCCATTTTCGAGTTTGGGTTTTTCTTTTTTTCTTCGTCTCCGGCGCCACGGGTCTGATTTATGAAGTGGTGTGGACCCGCCTGCTGACCCTCGTTCTGGGCAATACCCATTACTCGGTTTCCACCGTCCTCACCACCTTCATGGGCGGCCTCGCCCTGGGCAGTTTTTTCGGGGGACGCCTCATCGACCGCGGCGGCCGGCCGCTGTTGATATACGCCCTGCTGGAGGGCGCCATCGGGGTCTATTGTTTTCTCATTCCGCATCTGATCGATGCCTCCCTGCCGCTGTTCCAATGGATTTATCTCAATTTCCAGGAGTCCTACACGCTGACCAGTTTTTTCCGCTTCGGGGTGTGCGGGGCGATCCTGCTCGTACCGGCCACCTTCATGGGCGCCACCCTGCCGATTCTGGGGAAATTCGTTTCCAACGATCCGAAAGTAATCGGCCGGGACGTCGGCACCCTGTACGCGGTGAATACACTGGGGGCGGTGGCGGGTGCGTGGACCAGCGCGTTCGTGTTCATGAAACTGTACGGCGTCAGCGCCACCATCTGGATCGCGGCGGGGCTCAACCTCGGCATCGCGTTGGTGATCCTCCTGTTTTTCCGCCGTCAGTGGTCGCTCGCCTCGTCGGAAGGTGAGCCGCCGCCGGGAACGGCGGAGCACCGATTCTACACGCCGGAGGTGATTCTGGTGCTCGGCGGATTTTGCGTCACCGGAATCGCCGCGTTGATCTATCAGGTGGCGTGGACCCGTATCTTTTCACTGCTTCTGGGATCGTCGGTCTATGCGTTCAGTTTGATCCTGACGGCCTTTATTCTGGGCCTGGCCTTGGGCACCCTGGTGTTTTCCCGCCTCTGCGGACGGTTTGCCGATCTGAAAAAAGTATTCGGCTGGCTGCAGGTGGGCATCGGCCTGTCCGCCCTGGCGGCCCTGCCGCTGTTCGGGGAAATTCCCTTGGTCAACCGCTGGGTGTATTTGAACTGGGGCCTCGACTTCAACTCCATTCAAGCCTCCAATTTTTTGATCATCCTCTCCCTCATTTTCATCCCGACTTTTTTAATGGGCGCCCAGTTCCCGGTGGTGTTCCGCCTAGTGGCCCGGAATTTAAAAACGTTGGGACACCACGTGGGTACCGCTTATGCCTGCAATACGGTGGGAACCATCATCGGTTCCTTCGCCGGCGGATTCCTTATGATTCCCCTGCTGGGTATTCAAAACACGATTCTCTGGGCGGTGCTGATCAATTTGGTTCTGGGAATGGTTTTGCTGTTCAACTCCAGCCTGAGGCCCCACATCAAAACCTATGCACTGCCGGGTCTGCTGGTGATCTGGATCATGGGAGCCCGCGGCATCGACCCGTGGGACAAGGCGGTTATTTCCAGCGGCTCCTTCATGCCGTACCGCATCAGCGAGCTGGAAAATGCCCTGCAACGCAAAAATAAAATTCTATTTTATAAGGAAGGCCTGCACACCACGGTGACCACCGAACTGTCGGTCGACGGCAATATTTTTTTGCGCGTCAACGGCAAGACCGACGCGTCCCTGGCGATGGACATGCGCACGCAACTGTTGTCCGGTTACCTGCCGATGCTGTTCAGCCAAAATCCGGAAAGCGTGCTGGTGGTGGGGCAGGGGAGCGGGGTGACCCTGGGAGCCGTCGAGCAATTCCCCGCCAAGGAAATCGATCTGGTGGAAATCTCCCAGGCGGTGATCGAGGGCAGCCGCTATTTCGATCCGTTCAATCACCATGCGCTGGACGACCCGCGGGTGCGGGTGATCTTGGAAGACGGCCGCAACCACATCACCCTCACCGAAAAAATGTACGACGTCATCATTTCCGAACCGTCCAATCCCTGGATATCCGGAATCGGCGCGCTGTTCACCCGGGATTTTTACGAGCTGGCCTATGCCCGGCTGAAGCCTGGCGGCATCATGTGCGTCTGGATGCACACCAATATGTCGCCGGAGAGTTTCAAGTCCATCTCCCGTGCGTTTCTTTCCGTATTTCCTGAAGTCACCATGTGGGAATCCATTGTCGGCGACGACTATTTGTTGATCGGTTCCCAACAACCGTATGCCCTGCCTTATGAGAGGGTCCAGCGATTGCTGGCCGATCCGGTTCAGGGGAAAGAACTCAAGCGGCTGGGGATCGCCAGTGTGCGGGATTTAATGGGGCTGTTGATCATGAATCAGGACGAGTTAAAGAAATTCAGCGCAGGCGCCCCGATTCACACCGATGACAACTCCCTGCTGGAATTCGGCGCGCCCGAGTATATTTACAAGGACGAACGACAGGTGATCGTCCGTCAGATCACGCCCCATTTTCAGGTCCTGCCGGCGCTTTTGAAATTCGAGGAATTGCCGAGCGGAGATCAGGAGGCGGTGAAACGGCATATCGCCACGTTGGAGCGTTCTGAGGTGCAGGTTCGGGAAATCAAACGTAAAGCCCGCATCGACCAGTATCTGGACGAAGCGGTGGCGGCGGTCAACCGGGGAGCCTATGAACGCGCCGCTCAGTTGTATATGAAAATTCTGGAGCGGGAACCGGACCATGTGTTGACGTACCTGAATCTGGGAAACGTGTATACCGCCGTTCAGGAGTTCGAAAAAGCGGAGCAGGCTTACCGCAGAACTCTTGAGATCAATCCTTATTATGTGTTCGGATCGCTTGCCCTCGCCCGGTTGTATCTGCAGACCAACCACCCCGGCCGGGCGTTGACGGTTTTGGAAAAGATCGGCTCGTGGTTGCCGCATGACGCGGATGCCACACGCTTGATGAATGCGGCCCGCAAGCAAATGAACCGTTGACCGGCGAACGATGGACCGCCGGTAAAGAAATTTTGATACCCGTTGCGGTAGTCTGTATACTCGGTTCGCCGGTTGACTAGAACATTGAAACGAAAGTCCGTATGCCTCGAATTATAAAAGTTGTTTGGGTTCTGTGCTGCATTGGCATCTTTATTGGGTTCGTTTATTTTTCCATGATGAATCAAAAGCGGATCAACCAGGAGCAAAAACAGCAGGCCGCTGAACAAACCCAACAGCGCACCGAAGATAAGAAAAAACGTCAGGAGACCCGGGCCCAATTCGCGGAAATGATGGGACAGGTCCAGGAATTGAACGCCCTGGGAAAGTACGCAGAAGCGGCCAAACTGGCCTCCCAGGCGGTGGTCCTGGATCCCAGGAACGCAAAAGCCTATACCTGGTGGGGTTTGTCCCTGGTCAAAGCGGGCAAAACCTCGGAAGCCCTCGAAAAGTTCGACCAATCCTCGCGGCTGGACCCCAATCAAACCAAAAACTATTATTACTGGGGGCTGGCGCTGTTGCTGGACGGCCATTCCGAACAGGCGATCGACAAGTTTGAAAACGCCCTGTTGCTCGACCCGGAAAACAGCAAGGCCTACGCATCCTGGGGCGTGGCGTTGAACCATCTCGGAAAATATGACGAAGCCATAAAAAAACTTGAGGGAGCCCTGGCGCAGAATTCTTTCAACCGGCAGGCCTATGGCGTTCTGGTGGACGCCCAATTCCATAAGGGCCAATATCAACAAGCCTGGGAGGTTGTGGCCCGGGCCCGCAAGAACAAAATCACCATTTCTCAGGCCTCCCTCAAACGGTTATCCGATGCCAGCCCGGAGCCCCGTTGATTGCCATCCCCAAACCCATCTGTTAGACTGATTGGACGTATTTATAAGTAACTATTCAATGGCCTATGATCTTTGAAACCACAGCCCGCCCGGGAAAACCCCTCATGAAAAAGGGGAGGTGTTTGTTAGGGTTCGGCCTGGTGCTGGGTCTGCTGGTCTTTCCCGCATCGTCCCTTGCCGCGTATTTTCCCGGCCCCCATGATTTTTTCCCCATCGTTCCCCTCGATTCCCCGGGAACCCTTGAATCCGGTGATTTATCCCGCAACCACCACTTGGTTCAGACCGATCCATCCACCGGGGAATTGCTGCCCCCGGAGTTGAACCCGGCGGGTGTGGATGACCTTCCGGATACCTCCGATCCCGACGGTTCGGAGCTGGATCCTTTTTCCGACGATGTCATCGAGGAGGATCCTTTCGGCAATCATTCGGTAAGTGATGCGGATTTTGAGGAAGATCCGTTCGCGGCGGAGGAAAAAGATATTCCTCACCTGTCCGATCCTTTCGAGCGGTGGTACAACCGGCCGGTGTATGTGTTCAACGATTATTTTTATGAATATCTCATGCGGCCGGTTGCCGAGAGCTACCGGTTTATTATTCCGGAAGATTTACGGGTGATCATTCGCAATATGTTTCGCAATATCCTTTTTCCCCAAAGGCTGGTCAGCAGTTTGTTTCAGGGAGACTTTGAAAAAACCGGCCGGGTGCTCAGCCGGACATTGATCAACACCACCCTGGGCATCGGCGGCATGTTCGAGGTGGCGGATCCGGAATTCGGTATCAAACCGGTGAACGAAGATTTCGGGCAGGCGATGGGAAAGTGGGGGATTTCCCCCGGACCTTATATCGTGCTCCCCCTTCTGGGCCCGTCCTCAGCCCGAGATGCGGTCGGTAAGACGGTGGATGCCGTCCTGAATCCCTTGTTCTGGGTGGTGCCGGACTTCATCACCGGTGCGAGCATCACTGGTGGCCAGATGGTCAACGAAACTTCCTTTTATATTGAAGATATCAAAGCCTTTAAAGATGGGGCAATCGACCCCTATATCAGCTTGCGGGATTTTTATCATCAGAGCCGCGAAAAATTGATCGACGATTAACTCCCGCCACCCATAGCCGTTCCCTTCTTGAATTAAACCTTTATTCATTCCCTCATATTCGGTATGCTTTTGGAACCCATCTCTTAAGCAAAACTTTCAATTAAAGGTTCCGCATTCAAATGGCATCGACCGAACACCACAACCGGCTGTCACAGGAAACCAGCCCTTATCTGCTCCAGCACGCCCACCAACCGGTGGACTGGTATCCATGGGGACCGGAGGCTCTGGAGAAGGCCCGTCGGGAGGACAAGCCCATTTTCCTGAGCATCGGGTATGCCGCCTGCCACTGGTGCCATGTCATGTCCCGCGAATGTTTCGGCAACGCGGACCTGGCCCGTATGATGAACCAGGGATTCGTGAACATCAAAGTCGATCGGGAGGAGCGGCCGGAAATCGATGCCATTTACATGAGCGCCCTGATCGCCATGAACGGGCAGGGGGGATGGCCGTTGAACCTGTTTTTGACGCCGGATCAGGAGCCTTATATGGGAGGCACCTATTTTCCTCCGGTTCCCGGCAACCGCCAGCCGGGATTCGGCGAAGTGCTGCGGCAGGCTGAGGAGCAGTACCGGAACCAGAAAAAGCAGATCAAAAACCGGTCGCAGGGCATTCTCCGGAAAATCAATCCACCCCATTTCCCCAAAACCTCACAGCATACTTCCGCCCGCACCCTGATAGACGCGGCGGTGCAACAGCTGACCGAAAGGTTTGACGAGGCTTACGGCGGTTTCGGAGCGGGCATGAAATTCCCGGAGCCCATGCTGTACTCCCTGCTTCTGCGCCACTGGGTGCGTACGGAAAACAACGACGTGCTGATGATGGTGGACAAGAGCCTCACCCACATGGCCGAGGGCGGCATGTACGATCAACTGGGCGGCGGGTTCCACCGTTATTCGACCGACCGGGAATGGCGGGTGCCGCACTTTGAAAAAATGCTGTGCGACAATGCTCTTATGGCCCGGCTGTATCTGGACGCGTATCAGGCCACCCAGCAGGACATTTACCGGTCGGTTCCGGAGGAGATCTTTGATTATGTGGCGCGGGAGATGACCTCGCCGGACGGCGCGTTTTACACCAGCCAGGCTGCCGACACCGAAGGCCGCGAAGGGACCTTTTTCACCTGGGAGTTGAAGGAAATCCTGGACCTGCTGGGTCCGCGCCACGCCAAGGTGTTCGCCCACGCGTATGGGGTGACGCCTGCCGGAAATTTCGAGCGGCAAAACGTTCTTCGGGTCGCCGGCCCTCTGGAAAACATCGCCGGCCGCGAAGGCATGCCCATTTTTGAAGTCGGTCACATCATCAAAAACGGCAAACAGACCCTGCTCGATGCACGCAACAAAAGACCCCGGCCGCACCGCGATGAAAAAATTCTGGCGGGGTGGAACGGGTTGATGATATCCGCATTGGCCCAGGGGTTCGTCGTGCTTCGGAAGGAACGTTTTCTTCACAGCGCGGCCACCGCCGCCGGCTTCATCTGGGATCACCTGTGGCAGGACGGGGCCCTTTGGCGCGTGTTCAAGGACGGGCAAGCCCGGTTCAAGGGATGTCTGGAAGATTATGCCTGTTTGCTGGAAGGGCTGGTGGCTCTGTTTGAGGCGTCGTTTGAGTTCCTATGGCTGGATCGGGCGCAGGAGCTTGCCGAATCCATGATCGCTCGGTTCTGGGATGAACAGGACGGCGGATTTTACATGACCGGCAACGATCATGAAACCCTGGTGGTGCGTCTTAAAAATCCCATGGACGACGCCCTGCCCTCCGCCAATTCCGTGGCCGCAATGGCTCTGTTGCGGTTGGGCCAGCTGACCGGAAACCAAACGTTTGAGGAGAAAGGCCGGAAAACCGTGCAGGCGTTTCAGGGCGCCATGGAACAACGTCCTGCCGCCTTTACCGGTTTGCTGGCTGCTATGGATGAGTGGGATACGTCACCGGTGGAGGTGGTGTTGTCCGGTCCGGAGAAAGATAAGGACTATCAGAAAATGCTGGAGACCCTGCACCGCGATTACCGTCCCCATCTGAGACTCGTGGTGCATCGTGGAGAAGAGACGGAACGCAAGATTCCCTGGGCCGGAGGACGGGGTCCGGTTTCCGGAAAGCCCACCGCTTACGTCTGCAAGGAGGGAACCTGCCATCCTCCCGTCCATACGGAACAGGCGCTCTTCAATTTACTGGGGCGCCCGCCTGAGATTCGCCTCAATATTTTTGATGAAGAGAAAAAAATAAAGGACATGCAGTCGCAGGAGCAAACCAACTTCCTGAACGCCATGTCCGATATTTTCAAATACTCCGGCCTGGGAAAGAAGTAATCCCCGCCGTAATTAAAATCCCACCCTGATATCGATAAAATCCAACACTACGTGGCTGTGCACGTCGACCAGAAGCACCTGGTCGTTATAAAAAATGTATCGTGTATCGTGAGGCGGGTGGGGCAATTGCCTTGCCAGTCCGGGCGGCAGGGACTGCATGGCGATTCCCGGAGGAAGGGTATCGTGTTTATGCAGTCCGGGAGGCCGATGGCCATGCTTTTTCCCTTTGCGCTTCCACTTGTTTTTCTTTCCGTGATGCCGCGGGTGTTCCTGATAGTAATTCCCAACCGCGTGCCGGTGATGATCGGTAAATACGAAAGTGACCGGTGCCTGAACGCGGATTCCAACGTCAACCGGGGGCTCGACGACCACGCCGATATCGATAAAATCCAACACTACGTGGCTGTGCACGTCGACCAGAAGCACCTGG
>CAYPKH010000010.1:0-13410 GCA_964411245.1 uncultured Nitrospina sp. | reverse complement strand
CCACCTCACCGATCTCGGGCGGATCACCCCGCTGATCGTAGACAAGTTGCAAAACTGCGACGTTCTATTGGTGGAATCGAATCACGACGAACGCATGCTGGAGAACGGTCATTACCCGTGGCCGCTCAAGCAAAGGATCCAAAGCGATGTCGGGCATTTATCGAACACAGCCTGCGCCGATCTGCTGGCGCAGGTGAAACACGACGCCCTCAAAACCGTGGTGCTGATGCATTTGAGCGAATCGAACAACCATCCGGAGATTGCCATGGACTCAGCCCGTAGGGTTTTAGGCGACCACCCCGCCACCCTCTTCCCCGCCCGCCAGCAACACCCCTCCGTCCTCATCCCGGTTGAATAAGGAAGCGGCCCCTTTAATCTGTCACCCTGAGCTTGTCGAAGGGGGGCAGTAGAAGCTCACCACAGAGAACATATAGAGCACAGAGAAAACATAGATCCTTCACTTCGTTCAGGATGACCATCGGAGTTTATTTGTCATTTTAAGGAGGGACCCGCGACGAAGAATTTGTGTTTATTTGTGGTTCACTTTTTGGCGGTGGCCGATTGTGGCAATGGGGGTTTGTTTCGTGATACCTTTCACGGATTATGAGCCACATTCAGGACAAAATTCTGGGAAGCTGGTTCGGCATGGCGGTGGGGGATGCGCTGGGTCAATCGGTGAAAGGTCTCAAGCCGGAGACGGTGAAGCAGTATTTCAAACAGGTCGATGGCTACCACGATGTCCGGCCTTACATAGGAAAAGGCATCAAGCAGTATCGCATGGCGGGTCTGTACGGCGTGCAGACGCAACGCGCGCTGGCGGTGTGCGATTCTCTCCTGAAAACCAAAAAGCCTAACGGCGAAGATATTTCCAGTCTGCTGATGACCTTGAGTGTGCACGGACCGGAAAACTATTTCGGCGTGTTCCGCCGGCCGGAAGGATGTTTTTATAAAAGCGTGCTGGACATTCCCAACCGGGCCGAGCCGCTGAGGGCGGATCAGGCCTCGGCCTACGCCTGTTATTGTTCGATGGCAGTGCCGCTGGCGTTGTATCAGCAGAGGCCTTCCAAAACCCTGATGCAGTATTGTATTCAAACCAGCCTGTTGTTGAGCCGTCATCCGTGGGAAGTGACGGGCGCGGCGTTGACCGGGTTTATCACGGCACGGTTGTTAAATGAAGAAGGATTGCCGGAGGCTGCGGCTTTATTGCATGAAGCGGCGGAGTTCTGCGAAACGGCAGAGGCCTGGTACCGGGACAACTTTCCCGACCGCTTTGCGCTGGCGGAAAAAGACCCGCAGGCCATGAGCCGCACGGTTAAAGGCCTGGCCGATCGATTTAAGGGCGCACCCGAGAGTTTGCCCGCCTGGATTTGTGACAACGCGTCTTCTTATATCGGAACGAAAATTGTGCATGCCACGCAGGGTCATGCCCTCACCCTTTTGCCGCTGGCGTTGGTCCAAATATTGACTCGTGGCGGGGACTTTGCTCCGGTGTTGACCGAGACCCTGAATCTGGGACGCGAGGCGGACAAGCGGGGTGCATTAGTCGGGGCCTGGGCGGGAGCGCTGCACGGGTTTTCCGGCATCCCGGATTCGTGGAAATCGGGGCTGGTGAACGGCCGGGAAATCCGCCTGCGCGGCGAGGCTCTGGCGAAGAGGAAAAAGGGGTTGGCGGGCCGGGACTTGTTGGAGATGGAGCTGGGCCTGACCCAGAAAGAGGCCGAGGAGCGCCGCAAATACCTGCCGAAGGAAGCCCGAAAAACCGCCACCAAGGCCCCGGTTTTGGAGGATTTATGGCTGGAGGAGGAGGCCGAAGACAGCCTCCTCCAATTGAGAGAGGATCCCCGCCGCTGGCGCCAGTTTGAGAAGGAAAAAACCCGCAAAAAAAGGGACCGCAGGCGAAATCTGCCCTCCGAATGAGCCTGAACCCGGATTTCCCCCTGCCGCCAAAAATCGCAGAAGTCCTTGAAATTTTAGGGAAAAACGGCAAATAGACCTACCCATCCCGCTCAAAACCGCTTATAATGAGTTAATACCTTGAATCCAAAAAAGTTATACGATCCCGGCCCGATGTGTGTTCGGGTGGGGCGTTTTCTGATCGTTGTTAATCACATAAAGGAGAGCATTGTGAGAACCGGAAAAACGTTAATTGGGGTCCTGTTGATGAGTGTGATGGCCAGCGGGGCGTTTGCCGCCGATGAAAAAAAGCCGGCTCTGGCTCCGGGTCAAATTGTAATCGGTGAGAACGTGTCTCCCGGCATGCCTTTGAACCAGGCGATCGAGGTGCTGGGCGTTCCCGACAAGGTGAAAGTGGTTCGCGGCGCCAGCCAGGACCGCGACAGCATCGAGATCACTTATGCCCAGCACGGTTTGGTGCTCCGGGCCATGTCCAACGGCACTAAGATCGAAGGGATTGAAATCGGCCCCACCTTTAAAGGGACCTTCAAATCCGAGAGCGGCATCAAGCTGGGCGTCAAATATGAAATGGTGATCGGCGAGTACGGCCTGCCCAGCTCATTGACGGCGCAGGTGATGCGTTATCCCGAGCGGGGTTTGTATTTTCAATTGAACAATGAGCGATTGCTGTCAGCGAAGACTTACGCCAATGGCACCAAGCTGATGGACGCCAACTTGATGAATCCCTGAAAATTTTTTGTGCTTTCCTTTATGACGCGAACCGGGTCGGCGCGGGTGCGCCTTCCCGGCGGCGTTCTTCCTGCCTGATTTCCGTTGTCCCCCGTTACCCGTTACAGCGTTTGGTGCAGGGCGGTATCGAGACTGTCCCACGCCTCACACTGCGGACACACCCCGGACCATTGTTCGAATTTCTCATGACATTGCCGGCAGACAAACCTGGAAAGTGAAGAGGTCACTTTTTTCAGGGCGGCGCGGATCACCTGATCGGCTTTGTCCTCCTGATTCTGGTCCTGGTGTGCCTTGATGAGAAGCAGGTGCGCCGAGATGGAGGGGTTGGCAATACTCCATAAGGTTTGCAGGGCCTCTTCCATTTGGCCCTGGTCGATATACATTTCCGCCAGGACCAGCACCAGGGTCTCCTTTTCGGAATTTCTCGAAGCGCGGACCGCTTCCTGATAGAGCTTGATCACCTCACCCGGTTTTTCCGATTGTTCATAGGCCTGACGCAGGCGAAGCAGGCAGATGTGCGAGCCGGTTTGTTGGAAGCCGGCTTTCCAGATTTTAATCGCGGCTTTCAGGTTGTCGGCTGTCTTGTACAGATCTCCCAGTTGAATATACGGAGGGAGCGCCAGCGGGTTTTCCTTGATGGCGCGCTTGAATTCGGAAATTGCCGGCTCGATCATTTGTTGATGAAGCAGTTCGCATCCTCTGAAATAGGCGATCTGGCCGGAATATTCCTTTTCCCGTTCGAGGTCCCGGGCGTCCGAGACGTGCGACAGAATGGATTTTTGAATTTTCAGGACTTGGTTCCAATCGCCCTGGACTTGGTAGGCTTGGCGGAGTTTGCGCAGGATAAAGAGGGAATCGGGTTCCAGATGACGCGCCTGTTTCAGGGGTTCGATGGCCCGTTCGGTTTGTCCTGCGGCGGCGAAATCTTCAGCCAGACATTGCAGGGCGCGCGGGTTGTGCCGGTCTTGGTCGACGGCCTGCTGATGCATTTCGATCGCCTTCAGGGTTTTGCCCATGTGCCGGTACAGGTTTCCCAGATGAATCAGCGAAGGAATGTGGTGCGGGTTGTCTTTCAGAATTTTTTTAAGGAGTGCGAGGCCCTTTTCCCGGTGTCCGCCCTCCACGGCGATTTCGGCTTTTTGATACAGTTTTTCCCAACGCTGTTGCCGGCGCGTTCTGTTTTCCTGGGACCGGGTTTTGAGAAACGATTTGAAAGATTCCCGGATGTGGCTGAAACCGGTAAAGACGGAGGTTAACAGCGCCCCTATCAGAATCGAAGCCAGCAGAAACACCACCACCGGAACCTGGAGCGTCCGGTCCTGGGTCAGGCGGACTTCGATGTCTCCTGGATTCAGGAAAGTGAAGTAGGTGGTCAGCAGAACGAATAGGATAAAGGTTATGATCAGCCTTAAAGACACGTGGCAGGCCCCTGGCGAGTTGATTTATAACAGTATAACCAAATTTTGGCCCCCTCAGGTGGGAATTGCCCGGCGGGGCTCCGAAAACGGGATTTAAAAGGCTTCGAAGGGGTCCGAACCGTTGCTCCGGTTATTTTTCTGGTCCTGCTCGATTTCGTTAAGGCAGGCCACGCAATACTGGGCGAAAGGGATCACGGTCAACCGGGCTTCGGGAATGGGGGCCTCGCACAATTTGCAGATCCCATACCCGCCGTTTTCGATCTGATAGAGGGCTTCTTCCACCTGGATAAGTTTTTCGCGGTCCTGTTCTCCGAGGTTGAGCAGCATCTGTCGCGAAAAGGACCGTGAGGCGTCGTCGGTGATATCGGGAACAAGCTGGGTGAATTCCTCATCTTGGCTCGTTTTGAGGTTTTTTTCGATTCCGCCCAGCAGGTGGGCGCGAATATTCTGTAGCTTGGACTTGATGGCCGGCAGATTTTTGTACTTCATTGTTTAGAGTTCTCCACATTCGGTTATCCACTCATCTCAGCGATCACGGGAACATCTCCCCACAGGCGTTCCAGGTCGTAATAAATCCGTGTTTCATGATGGAACACATGGGCCATCAAATCTCCCAGATCCAGGATGATCCAGTTGCCGGTGGAATGGCCCTCCACGGCAGACACCTTGTAGGGGCTTTGGTAGGACCGTTCCAGGATACTGTCCGCAATGGCCTGCACCTGAACCCTGGACCGTCCACTGCAAATGAAAAAAAAGTCGGTCAAATCGGTTCGGTTTCTCAGATCAAGAATGATGATGTCGGAAGCTTTTTTGTCGGTGGCGGCATCCACCACCATTTGTTGAAGCTCGCTTAAAGGCTCTTTCATTCAATTTGCGGCTGGGGATTTGCTTGGTATAAAAGATGGGTCATGATATACCGTTCGACTTCGGGGGGCAACATCTTTTTGACTGATAAACGGGACTTTATCCGGTTCCTGATGGTACTGGACGAAATATCCAGGGGCTTAATGTCACAAAAGACCACCCTCTTTTCCGTCTCCCGCGAGCGAAAGGTTTGGGTCCCGTTGGCCTCCCGGTCCCATTGATAGGCAAAGGGCAGATTTGCCATCAGAGAGGACAGGGCCGTTTGAGTTGGGCCATCCGGATAACCGGGGCGGGTGGCGACGGCCAAGTGAACGGTTTTAAGGATATCCCGGACCTGTTTCCACGAAACGAAGTCGCGGAACGTATCCATCCCCAGAATCAAATACCAGTCGTGATCGGGGTGCCGTTGACGAAGTGCGGTGAGGGTATTAATGGTATAGGAAATTTCTTTTTGCTGGAGCTCGATTTCGGAAATTTGAAAATGCGGGAACGGAGCCAGCACTTCCTTCAGCATGTTGAGACGGTGATCGGCCCCGGCCGAAACCTGATCCGGTTTATGGGGGGACCTCCAGGCGGGAATAAACCACACCCGGTCCAGATGCATTTTTTCCAGGACATCCCGCGCCAGACCCAGATGTCCCAAATGCACCGGGTCAAAGGTTCCACCTAAAATTCCTGATTTCTGTCTGGGGGAGTGGTTCATGGGCGATTTTGGGCTTTATTGCAAGACCTTACCCTGAATTGGGGCGGAGTCCAAGCAATTTGGGTGGGCCTCTTCAATTACTTCCCATATTTGTCAGTTTTAAGGGTAAAACCGGGGTTTTACCCGAATAAGGCCAAAAGGATATTGAAAAATTCGATTATAAACATTTGAAAAATTAAGGATTACTCCTTATAATGGAAAATGGAGCTAAGATGGCATTTCCTTTGCATAGTTTATGTAAATCAAAGGAAATATGAGGAGGGAGAATGAAAAGCATGGCGCGGTTGAAAAGTTTGGGGAGAAAAGATTCTAAATATGAAAGTGGATTTACCCTGATTGAACTATTGATTGTTATCGCCATTATCGGTATTCTGGCGGCGATCGCCATTCCCCAGTTTAATCAGTATAAAACCCGTTCCTACGACAGTGACGCCAAAGCCAGTTTGCATAATATTTATGTTGCCTGCAAATCCTATTGGGGAATTACGGGCTCCGGGAACACTTGTAGCTTAACCATAGCCAAGCAAACCGCCTATGGGTTTATACAATCCTCTAATGTCAGCCTCACCTCCGGCGGAATCGACTGGAACTATTCGGCTTCCGCCATGAATATAAACAGCAGCCACACGTTCTCTATCGATCATAAGGGGCAAATCAATCAGTTGTAATCGGTCCATGATCATCCATCCAGTTCCAATCTTAACCCGACTGTCCACCAGGGATCACCGGCGACGCCTTGTAAAGCCTGTTTCCCCTGAAAGAATCCTATATGAATATCTCTAAAGCAGTCGCCATTCTGTTTCAGTGCAAACCAGAGGGGAATCCCCTTTGTCCATAAAGATTTTCCCAAATTTTGTCCCAGAGAGTGACAAAAATTGTCTGTTTTGGGTAAATACGGCGGCCCACCGGCCGGCCACCACCGGGTTTAAAATTTACAAGTATTTGAAAAACAAGGTAAATATCGATTTTCCGGGGATTTTCAGCGAATGGCATTGGTATTGCATTTTAAATACAAAACCGAATACGGGTTTAGAGCTTGGGCCAGGATCCCAAAAATTTATTAGGTTTAACAGCAACTATTATTGATAATTCAGAAGGAGTATTCAGCATGTCTAAAATTAGAAACGCAAAAGGTTTTACCCTGATCGAACTGCTGATCGTTATCGCCATTATCGGTATTCTGGCGGCCATCGCTATTCCGCAGTTCAACCAGTACAAAGCGCGGGCTTACGATTCTGACGTGAAGTCCAATATCCACAACATGTATCTGGCATGTAAGGCTTATTGGGCGGACTCCGGTTCGAGTCGGGATTGTACCTTGGCTATCACGACTCTGACCACTTATGGTTATATCCAGTCTCAGCCTGTAAGTTGGACATCGGCTACGGGTAATGAAACCCTTTGGGCGGGAGTCGCCGTCAACACCAACAACCCGACGAAAGTTTTTGGGGTTAACTCTCTGGGTGCCATCACTCCATAATGAGTTGACTTGAAGTTTTCGATTCAGGTTTAATCATTGGAAGGCTCTTCCCACCCCCCGGGGTGGGGAGGGTTTTCTTTTTAACCTTATGTCATCCCACGACACCTCCCCTCCATTTAAGATATTTCTACCCCTTCTCTTAGTTTTCTCCTGGTTCATTTATTTGTCCACGTTATCTCCGACGGTTTTCTACCGCGATACCCCAGAACTTGTGAATACGGCTTTTGCCCTGGGAATCAGCCATCCGGCTGGATTCCCGATTTACAACCTGATGGCCAAGGCGGTGACTTTCTTTCCAATGGGGTCGGTCCCTTTCAAGGTCAATCTGTTTTCCAGCCTGATAGCCTGTCTGGCCCTGCTGATTTTATACGCGGCTTCGGTATCGTTTCTAAGAGTGCTGGCCGGAAAGGAGTCTTCGGAGTCTTTTTTATGGCCCGCTCTCTTACCGGTGGGATTTTTTGCCTTCAGCGTTCCATTCTGGAGCAACACCATGCTGGCAGAAGTGTATACGCTCCACACCTTCTTTACGCTGTCTGTCGTACTGGCGCTCTTAAAATGGAAAGAACAAGAGGACATCCGTTACCTGTATGCCGCGGCCCTGGTGTACGGGTTGAGTGCCGGGAACCACGGCACGGTGGCGTTTTATCTGCCCGCGATCCTGATTCTGTTTTTTTTCTGGTGCCGGCAGAATCCGTGGCGACATCTTTTCCTGTGCATCTCGTTTTTCCTTTTGGGGTTTTCGGTGTATGCGTATCTGCCGATCCGTTCCCTGACGGAACCGACCTTCGATTGGGGCAATCCTGAGACCGTCAAGGGATTTTTATTTCAGATTACCGACAGGAAAGACGCGCACAGTCATTTTAGCGTTTTAAGTCCGGTGGCGGAAACCGGCACATTCATGATGAGCGGGCTCGCCGGATGGTTTTCGAAAATCGGGCATGTGATGAAAGTGTTTATCGTGGATGTGGCCCACAACCTGTCCTGGGTATCTGTGGCGGGGTTTTTAATGGGAGCGGTCCTGTGTTTCAGAAAAAGCCTGCCGCTGTTTTTGTTCTTCGCGGTGATCGTGGCAATCAATACGGCTTTTTTTGTTTCCTGGCGGGGAGAGGCGTTTTTGCCTTCTTATGTCGTTGTGACGCTGTTGACGGCCCTGACTCTTTACCATATCCTGTACACGCCATGGTGGCAACGGAGAACCCAGGACGCTTCGCGGGTTCAACGCACCGAAGGCGTATCGATTGCATCCCGGCCGGTGGTCGTAGTCGTTCTCATTGCGCTCGGTCTGTCCGTTCCCTGGGCGATATGGAAAAACTATTCCCGGGTGGACCACTCCTGGAATCATCTTTCCGAATCGTTGACGCGCCGCGTGTATTTGACCCTTCCCGACCGGGCGGTGTTCATTTCCGGCCTGTCGTGGTTTTTTTACAACTACAATCAGGATGTGCAGCGCCTGCGGGACGACGTGACGGCGGTCACCGCGTGGGATCTGATTTCACCCCACCGCACCGGTCTTTTGACCCCCAGAAGATATCCGAATCTTTTCCTCCCGGATTCCGCGAAATATGATTTAAAAACTCTGGAGGGGATCTCGGATTATTCCCAGGAGTTTATTCAGCGGAACGCCGCGGCGGCTCCCGTGGTTCTGGAGGCGAACCAGACCCTGTTTGAGCAAACCAAGTTCACCGGACACTGGCAACCCTATCGCAATGTGTTATTGCAGTACGATTCCCCGGCTCTTGTGATGCAACAACCCCGGCCCACGCACCGGCGGTCCTGGCGGGAGTTTAAAAATTTACTGGAGATGGAACTGGCCCGGCCGGAGAGTGGTCGGGATGTGGAATGGATCCATATCCCCGTGGCCTGGATCATTTCGTTGAGAATTTACTTTCACGATACTGGAGAATATGATCTGGAACGGGAAGTTCTGGAAATGCAGAGAAGTTTTCTGGGGTATCGTAACCGGGAGTGGGGATTGAACTACCTGGACAATCTGGTATTGACCGGACGTTTGGGGAAGGCCCAGTTATGGATGGAGCAATTCCAGCAGGAATTTCCCGGTACCTTTGAGGCCCTCATGGGGCAGGGGTTGTTGCGGACAGTGCAGGGCCGGTTGCAAGAGGGGTTGGCATTCTTCCGCCAGGCGGAGCGCCTCGACCCGCACTCCTTCAGGGTTCATCTGGAGTTGGCCGGAACCCTCAGGGAATTGCAGGAGAATGATGCGGCCCGATCGGCAATGATGAAGTCTCGAGACCGGATCGGCAATGTCCGGCAGTTGATGGCCTACCGGAAAGCGTTGCGTCAATTTCCCTAGGCAGGGTTGGCCTCCAGCGAAAATCCTCTCCCGCCGCTGTTGAGGGGAACCCGCAAAAAAAATCTTTTTTTGTTTTTTATATTCGTTACCATTAATGAATGGGTTGTTTACGGCTCCGACGCCCTTTCAAAGCGGTTCCTAATCCTGCCTGAGATACTGGAAGGCCATGTTCAAAAATAAATCGGTTGCCGTGGTAGTGACCGCACATAATGAAGAGAAATTGATCCGCAAGGTGCTGGAGACCCTTCCGCATTGGGTGGACAAGGTGTTTGTCGTCGACGACTGCAGTACCGATAAAACCGTGGATATCGTCGAGGAGTTTTTGAGCACGGACCGCCGGGTGGATTTGATCCGGCATAAGGAAAACCGCGGGGTGGGGGGCGCCATTCAATCCGGATACCGGGCCAGCCTCAAAAACAAAATGGATATCACGGTGGTGATGAACGGCGATGCGCAGATGCATCCCGACGATCTGCCTCAAATTGTCGATCCCGTCGCCTCCGGCGTCGCCGATTATTCGAAGGGCAACCGGCTGTTCCACGGCGAAGCATGGAACATGATTCCTCATCTCCGCTACATCGGCAATGCAGTGCTTTCCCTGTTGACGAAAATCGCCAGCGGTTACTGGCACGTGGCGGATTCCCAATGCGGGTTTACCGCCATGTCGCTGAGAGCCTTGCAGAGTATCAACATCGATAGGATTTTTCAGCGCTACGGCGTGCCGAACGATATTCTGGTCAAACTCAACATTGAAAACATGCGGGTGGTGGATGTCCCCATCCGTCCGGTCTACGGCGTTGGAGAACAGTCCGGAATCCGTCTGTACAAGGTGATTCCCGATATCTCCCTGCTGCTCCTCAGGTGTTTTTTCAAAAGGATGATTGGCAAGTATGTGATCCGGGATTTTCATCCCCTGGTGTTCTTTTATTTTATGGGATTCATCGCCTTTCCCATCGGGTCGGGTATGGGGATTTATTATTTTTTCTACCGCATCTTTGTCGGCAATGTCACTCCCGTGACGGCATTGTTCGCCGCGTTCCTTACACTGATGGGATTGTTGTTTCTTTTATTCGCCATGTTGTTCGACATGGAATACAATCGGCAGTTGAGGGATTAACCAACGGGGCCAGGGTTCGTGCGCCTTCATAAAGTGAATTTCTTTCAAAGAATTGTAGACAGGAGTTTCCTGCGCGGTTCGGAGACCCTCCCGGGAATCGGGCTGCTGCTCATTGCCATCGGGCTGTTTTTTAATTCCTTTATTTTTTCGGAACGGCTTCTCTTCTACAGCGATTTCGGTTTGATCACTTACCCGATCAAATCCTTCCTGTCGCAGGCCTACCACGCCGGAAGTCTGCCTTTCTGGAACCCCTATCTTTATTCCGGTACGCCTTTCATGGCCGCGTTTCATCCGGGCGTGTTCTATCCGCCGAGCGTGTTGTTTTTTTTGAACGATGTTTCGCAGGCCCTCAACTGGTTTTATCTGTTCCATGTGATGATTCTGGGGCTTCCCGTCTACGGTTTGGTCAAAAGTTGGGGACTGTCCTGGACCGCCGCGCTGGCGTCGGGGCTGACCGCCTGCCTGAGCTGTTTTTTTATTTCTTCAACAATGCTCAGCAATTTCTTTTTGGCGGCGGTCTGGCTGCCTCTGATTTTTCTGTTGTTCCAGGGATTCATTTTAAAAAAGAGAATCGGCTGGCTGGCCGGAGCCGTTTTGGCCCTGGCGTGTCAGATCCTGGCCGCCTGCCCGGAAGTGTCCATTTTAACCGGCCTACTGCTGGCCGCCTATGCTTTGGTATTGGTCCCTTATCATGAAGGGGCCCTGCACAAGCCGGGAAGGGTGGCCGCCCTGGGAGTGCTTCTGTTGATGGCGCTGGGGCTGTCGGCATTGCAACTGGTGCCCACTTACCAGTTGACTCATTGGTCGGTCCGGGAAGGGGGATTGTCCTTTGCCGACCATGCCTACCGGTCCATGGCGGGGAGTCAGTTGGCCCAGCTTCTGCTGCCCTTCGATTTTGACAAATACCTCAACGGAACCAGCGGCGTTTTCCGCATCACCACGTTTTATATCAATATTTATATGGGGTTGTTTGCCGTCGTTTTTCTGGGCTTCTCGTTTTTGAACCGCAAAAATCCGGCGGTCTTGTTCTGGTTGCTGGTATTTTTTGCAGGGGTTTTCCTGGCCCTGGGGAGCCATAACCCGGTGTATCGCTGGATTTATTCGGTGACTCCATTGCTCGATCTGTTCAGGTTTCCGGAGAAATATTTTTTCCTGTCCGCGTTTGCATTGATCTTTTTAACGGGCCATATGTTCGATGATCTGATCCGGGCGGCAGCAAAACGCGAGATCGGCATAAAAAGCATTGTGACTTGTTTGATTCTCATGTTTTCAATATTGGGGATCGCCGCGGTGGTCCAGCCCAACCACCGGCCCGAAATTCCCATTCTCCTGCTGATGGTTTTCGGTTTTGGGTACACCCTGTTTTACTTTAAACAATTAAAGGAGACCTGGTTTCGGGCTGGTGTTCTGGTGTTGATCGCGGTGGACCTGACTGCCAGCGGTTCTCAAGTGATGCCTTTGATGTCCCGCAGTTTTTATGAACAACCACCCCAATTGTTGGAGCGGATCGAAAACCATAAAGACCCCATCCGGCTTTATACCGGGAAAATGGAGAATCCCCTGTACAAGGGGTTTCCCAACGAGCCCGGTATCCGGGCGGGGTATCTGGCGGCCAAGGAGCATTGGTATCCTTATTGGGGAATGATGCATAAGGTGGGATATGTGAACGGCATCCCGGGCCTGGGATTGGAGCTGGCAGATCATCAACTCTGGGAGAATTTGTTCCGCAGATCTTCCAGGGAGCAACGGCTTCGCATGTTGCAACGGAGCAATGTCACCCATTGGATTGACGGGGATCGGCCTACCGAGTTTGCACAAGGCCGGCCGGTCATACGGCCCGAACGGCTGAAGGTGCTTCCGGGAACCCTGCCGCGGGCTTTTCTGGTTCCGCGCTTGCGCATGGAACGGGAACCGCAACTGCTGAATACCTATTACGACGAATCGTTCGATCCCCTCAAGGAAGTGCTGTTGAGCCAGCCGGTGGAGTTTGAGCCAACGGATCATTTTGAGGGAAAGGTGGCAGAACTGAGTTACCGTCCCAACCAGGTCACCGTCAAAACCTCGCAGGAGGGTAACGGATTCCTGGTGCTGATGGATTCGTATTTTCCCGGATGGACGGTGAAAGTGGACGGGCAGGAACGGCCCATCCTGCGGGCCAATTATTTCTATCGGGCGGTGCCGTTGGGTCCCGGCGCGCATACTCTGGAATTCAATTACTTCCCGGAGGGTTTCAAGCAAGGCCTGACGATAAGCGGGGTCACGCTGGTTGCGGGACTGGCGGGATGGGTCCTTTGGGGCAGATTCTCAACGCGTTCGATCTGACAACCCAATAACGGATAATAACGAGTGAAACTTAGAAATATTTTTTCGATGAATTCAATTACGCCCCCACCCGCCTCTGCCTTGGATCCTGAGGTGGCCCAGGCAAGATCTGATTTTTTCAAGGACGTTCTGGGACTGTTTATTGTATTTCTGCTGGCGCTCAATTTGTTTTATCCCATGTTCTTTGAAAACCAGGTGATCTTCTACCGGGACTTTCATTTCATCACTTATCCTTTCCGCTATTTTCTCGGTCAGGCCTATCAGCAGGGGTTCATGCCCTATTGGACCCCGCACGTGTACGGCGGGATGCCGTTTCTGGCGGCCTTTCACCCCGGCGTGTTTTATCCGCCCAGCGTCGTGTTCTTTTTAAAAGATACCCTGTTTGCGCTGAGCCTATTTTATTTCATTCATTTCCTCGTGCTGGGGTCGTTTTTATATTTGCTCGGGAAATTGTGGGGACTGTCCTTCGCCGCTCGGCTGTGCACCAGCGCGACCGGCATGTTGAGCGGATTTATCGTCGCCGCCACTCTGACCAGTAATTTCTTTATCGGT
>CAYPKH010000009.1:0-14030 GCA_964411245.1 uncultured Nitrospina sp. | reverse complement strand
GAAATCGTCATGGACGATGGACCCTCGCTCGAACTCGACGAGGATGCGGAATTCGACGCCGTGGTTGTAGATCCCTCCGAAGTGGAGGAGGATACCGGCGAAATCGAATTCGATCTCGACAGCGTGGATCTGGACGCCCCGGAACCCGCCCTCGATGAGGAACCGCAGGCGGAACTCCCAGCTGGCGACACCGAGCTGGAATTTGAAGACCTCGAGATGGAAATGGAATCCCCCGAGGAACCCGAAGAAGATCTGGAAAAGTAGTACTCACCCCTTTTTTCCAATGACCCCCTTTTAAAGGGTTTCCCACCCACCCTACCGGCTGAAGTCGGCCAAACCTATCAAGAAATTTGGTTTTTTCCCGCTTTTATGTTACAAGGGCTATTTTTTCCGTATTTTAGGGAAAGTATTGGATTTTGAGCCATTTTTAATTTATAAATTGGTACTACGAACCCTTATCCAACAGGAATTGGCGGTTCCGGGCTGTTCAGGGACATCGGTCCACCGACAGGAACTGGACAGCATTTGTTCCGGCGGTTGCCATTCACCTTTTCCCTGATCTCCTCCATGAAACCAGCCCGTTTCGGACGTCGCTATATTGCGTTTTTGTTGGATATCGTGTTTTTGGAAATACTGGGTACTTTGGTCACGGTGCCGCTGGTCAATCTATCGGAACTGGATCTGGTGCAGATTCTGATCCGATGGGCGGCTACGGGACGGATCAGCCCGGACGGTGCGCAACTGGTGACGCTGTACTGCCTGATGATGGGTCTGGTGTGGAGCCTGTATTTTGTGGGATTCATCGCCGCCTGCGGCCAGACTCCGGGAAAAAAAATGCTGGGCCTTTGGGTCACGGATGAAGACGGAGGGCCCGTCAGCTGGGGAGCCGCATCGATACGGTTTTTCATCGGTTACCCGGTATCGCTCCTGCCGTTAGGCCTGGGATTTTATTGGGCCCTGGTGGATCGCAACAATCAAGCATGGCACGATAAAATTGCCGGGACCCGGGTCATCGGGCCCGCGACCTCATAAACCTTCATTTTTCAGGAATGGGATCCTATGAAAAAAACGTATTTGCTGGCCCCGGGGCCGACCCCGGTTCCCGAAATCGTCAATCTGGAAATGGCCGCGCCGATGGTGCACCATCGCACGCCGCAATTCAGTAAAATATTCGCGGAAGCGGCTGAAGACGCCAAGTATCTGTTCCAAACCCAACAGGACGTCCTCATTCTCGCGGCCACCGGCACCGGGGGAATGGAAAGCTGTATCACTAACCTGTTCTCGCCGGGTGACAAGGTCCTGGTCGTCAACGGCGGCAAGTTCGGGGAACGCTGGGGTCAAATCAGCGAATCCTACGGCCTGGTGCCCGTCTGGCTGAACGTCGAATGGGGACAGGCGGTGGACCCGGCGGAAGTCAAAGCCATGCTGGCCAAGGACAAGGATATCCGGGCCATTCTGGTGCAGGCCAGCGAAACCTCCACCACCGTGTCGCATCCCATCGAAGCGTTGTCGAAACTGACCCGCGACCGCGACGATATTCTGCTGGTGGTCGACGGCATCACCGGTGTCGGCGTGTTCCCCCTGCCGATGGACGAGTGGGGAATCGACGCCATGATCACCGGTTCGCAAAAGGCGCTGGAGTTGCCGCCGGGCCTGGCACTGGTGGCGCTCAGTGAAAAGGCCTGGAAATTCGCCGACCAGTCCCAGTGCCCGAATTTTTATTTCGACCTCAAAAAGGAACGGAAAAATTTGGGTAACCAGACTACGGCCTACACGCCAGCGGTGTCTCTGGTGATCGGTTTGCGGGCGGTGCTGAAAAGCCTGAAGGAAGAGGGGCTGGCGAATGTTCACAAACGCCACAACCGGCTGGCCCGGGCGACCCGCGCGGGGGCGAAGGCGCTGGGACTGAAGATGATCGCCCCCAACGCCCCGGCGGACAGCGCCACCGGCGTGTTTTTGCCGGAAGGCATCGACGGCGGTAAAATCGTCAAAAGCCTGCGCGACGATTTTGGGGTGACTCTGGCCGGCGGACAGGATCAGTGGAAAGGCAAAATTATCCGCATCGCGCATCTCGGTTATGTCGATACATTCGATACCATCATCGCTATTTCGGCCATTGAAATGGCGCTCAAAAAATTCGGCCACGCCGTGGAGTTGGGCAAAGGGGTGGCCGCGGCGCAGGATATTTTACTCGAAGCGTACTGAAGGGTCGCCGGCCGGGAAACGGCTGGCCACCGTTTAAGATTATAAACACAACCCAATTCAATTTTTTGGAGTTTGGAACTAATGAAAATTCTGGTCAGTGACAATCTATCCAAACGGGGCGTTGAGATTTTACAGAAAGAAAGCGGGATTGACGTCGATGTCAAAACCGGTCTGACGAAAGAGGAGTTGATCAAGATCATCCCGGAATACGACGCGCTGATCGTGCGGAGCGCGACCAAGGTCACCGCCGACGTGATCCAGGCGGCGGACAACCTGAAGGTGGTGGGCCGGGCCGGGGTCGGCGTGGACAATATCGACCTGGACGCCGCCGGTAAAAAGGGCGTCATCGTCATGAATGCGCCGGACGGCAACATGATCACCACCGCAGAGCATGCCATAGCGTTGATGTTGAGCATGTCCCGCAACATCCCGGCGGCGAACTTTTCGCTCAAGCAGGAAAAGAAATGGTCTCCCAAAACGTTTATGGGGGTCGAGCTGTACGGCAAAACGCTGGGCATCATCGGGCTGGGCCGCATCGGTTCGGTGGTGGCGGAGCGGGCCAAGGGATTTGCCATGAAAGTAGTGGCGTACGATCCGTTTGTGGCCAAGGAACAGGCGGAGAAGATCGGGGTGGAGACGGTGGACCTGAAGGAATTGCTCCAGCGCGCGGATTTCATCAGTCTGCATTCGCCGAAAGTGGGCGACAAACCCCTTCTGGGCAAGGAGGAATTGAATTCCGTCAAGCCGGGGGTCCGCATCATCAATTGCGCGCGCGGGGAATTGATCGACGAGGAGGCCCTGATCCAGGCCATCAAAGACGGCAAAGTGGCGCAGGCGGCGCTGGACGTCTACTCCAAGGAACCGCTGGACCCGGCCAGCCCCTTGCTGGAGGTGCCGGAGATCATCTGCACGCCGCATCTGGGCGCCTCGACCGGTGAAGCGCAGGACAAGGTGGCGATCGCCATTTGCGATCAGTTGATCGGTTTTTTAAAGCACGGAAGCATCCGCAACGCGGTGAATATGCCCTCGATCGACGAAGAAACGCTGAAAAAGATCAAACCGTTTCTGGATCTGGGCCAGGACCTGGGACAACTGGCGTCACAGTTGACCGAGGGTCCGCTGACCCGGGTCAAGGTTCAGTACAACGGGGAGGTGGCGAACCTCAACGTCCAACCCATCACCATCTGCGTGCTCAAGGGCCTGCTGACCCGCGCCATCGAAGGGGTCAACATGGTCAACGCGCCGTTCATCGCCAAGGAGCGTGGCATCGAGGTGCAGGAATTGAAGAGCAACGAGATCAAAGACTACACCAGCACCGTCCAGGTGGAGGTGACGACAAAAGAGGGCACTCGCGATATCACCGGCAGTATTTTCGGCAAGGGCGACCCGCGCATCGTAAAGATCGACGAATATTACTTTGAAGCGGTGATCTCCAAACACATGCTGATTTTGAGCAACAGGGACGTTCCGGGAGTCATCGGCAAACTCGGAAACGTGTTAGGCAAGCACAACATCAATATCGCTGGATTTCATCTGGGCCGCCTGAAAGAAAAGGGCAGCGCGGTGGCGGTGATCAATATTGATTCGCCGCCGACCAGCGAAACGCTGCGCGAGTTGCGGGAGACGTCCAACGTGCTGGAGGTGCATTCGGTAGTTCTCTAACATTCTTCGCAAAAAAACAAACCCGCTCCCTGATGGGAGCGGGTTTTTATTTTTAACCGTCTTCGCCCGACAGCTCCGGGGACCCTCATCGAAGGCTTACTTGCTTTTTTCTCCGGATCCCGCTTCCACATTCTGGCCGAATACTTGGGCGATGACCTCGTTGATGACCTCCTTGCCTAAAATATTGTATACGGCGTTGGCCGATTTGAAGTGGGCGCTGGTGAACAGGCTCAACACCTTTTTGCTGGAATACCCGAGCATCATGAATTCGTGGGCGTAGTTTTCAGCTACCAGGCGCAGGGTTTTGTCGTCCGCGTCTTCGTCGCCGGTGGGCGGACCTTCATCAGGATCGATATCGTCCTTGACTTCGTACACGTAAATCAAATGCCAGCCGAACTCGGTTTTAAGGGGCCCGACCACATCCCCTTCCTGCGCGCTGAACGCGGCCACTTCAAAGGGACGGACCATGGCGCCTTTGCCGAACCAGCCGAGGTCGCCACCCCGTTTTTTGGAGGGGCATTCGCTGTACTGCTCGGCCAATTTGGCGAACTCTTCACCGTCATCCAATTTCTGTTTTATTTCTTCCGCCAGCTCCTTGGCCGCAACCAGAATATGACGGGCCTGGACTTTTTTGAGTTTCTTGTCTGGATTACCCATAACTTTCCTGCCTTTATTTTGAATTGATATCAATCAATTTAATTTCAGACCACAACATTTTTTGAATTTCTTGCCGGACCCGCAAGGACACATTTCATTGCGCTGTACCTTGTGGGATTTGATATCCATCTTTGGCGCCGACTTCAACAATTCCTCTCCGATCTGTTTGCCTTCCTTATAGCGCTGTTTCAGGATATCGTTGAGGTTGGGAATGAATTGGATAAACCCCAGAAGGAGTTCGCTGTTGCCGGAATCGAGCTTGGCCTCCTCTTCCTCCCGTTTCTTTTCATTGAAATAATAGTTGTAAGAAAAAATGGGTGGAGGCCGGTCCTCGGCGGGATCAAACCTGTAAAACGTCAACTGAATGCTTTTATTGTCATTGCGCGGATCCAGTTCATAAGCGTCTTCCGCGAAATGCTTGTTCTCCTCGAATTTGAAATCCAGGGGTTGTTTCATCCGGGGGAACATTTCCATGTAATTCACATAACGTCCCGGCTCCAATATGAGATAGGACATGGGGGTTTTCTCTCCGTAGGCCTTGGCCTCCATGTATCTCTGCTTGAACAGGATGATCATCTCTTCGGTCACTTCTTTTATGAATTCCTTGATAATCGCCTGTTGTCTTTCGGTCAGTTCCGGATGATTCGGCAGGTTCCCATGCGTTTTATTGAAATTCAGCAGGAAGGAAAACCGGTTGTAGTCGTCTTCCTTGTCACACAGGGAAATGGTGACATGATTGCAATCGCAAAAGGGATTGGTGCAATAGTAGTCCTCCAGCACATAGAGGTGTTTAAAATCCTCTTCCTCGAACCGGTAGGTCATGACCGAGTTCAGGCTTTCCTGAATATTGACAATACTGTACGCTTCGATGACGCTTCTCCTTCTTTACAGCAATAATTCCGGTAATCACTCTTCTTCCGTCAGGGCCCGCACCGCCCGGATGGAATCCTTGGACGGATCGTCCCGGTTGTTGACGCTGGCATTACCGTACCGGTAATAAAAGATCACCGCCCCGTTATGGGGTTTCAGGTCGCGGGTCCAGGTGGTATAGCCGCCTCCCGGCGAAAACGCCTGATCGATAAATAATTCAAACCGGTCGCAGTCGCGAATGGACGAATCCTCGCCAAACAGGCTTTCGGCTTCCTCCAGATTCGGCATACACCAGTCATTGTAGCCGGCGAACTTTTTGTTGTTCAACTCCCGGATGTAATCCTCGGCCTTGAACCAGGTAAAGAACATGCTCTGGTCCTGGAACCCGTCGGTTTGCTTCCACATCAAACCTTCTTCGGTATCGGTGACCGTGCCATCGCCGTTATCTTTAAACCGTTTTCCCATCTACAGTGCCACTCGCCCGATCAAATCTTATTCATATCGCGAACCAGCCGGGTGGCCCCTCGCGAGACCCGGTACACATCATCGTACATCATTCCGCCTTTACGGTAACCGAAGCGGACGGCCTGGATTTTATTCCGCACGTTGCTGGTCCAGCATAAAAACCCGAACCCCCCGGGAAAAACGGAGGGGAGATAGACCTCCTGCCCCATGTGGTCTTTATTGACCTGGCTTTTGTTGTACAGGCTTTTCGCTTCTTCCAGCGTGGGAAGCCGCCAGTCGTTAAATCCGGCATAATGAGACTTGTTCAACTCTTTCGCATAATCGCGGGACTGAACCCAGCTGAGCCATTTCCCGGTCATCTGATACGAATCCCGCTTGAGCCAAACCAGCCTGCGCTTGATATCGATCACGGTATTCTCATCCCCTTCCGCAAACCGTTCTTGTTCGGCCGCCGGGGTATGTGCGGAACCGGGGTCGCTCATGATTCTTTTTCCTCCGGCAAAAGGGTCCGGACCGCGCGCACGCCGTGACTCCGCAATCCTTTTTTGTGGAATTTGTAATCCCCGCTGAAATAGTTGAACCGGATCGCAATCGTATCATCGGTTTTGTGCAGGGTTTTGGTCCAGCAGGTTTGACCCGCGCCGGGAGGAAACGGCGAGAGCAGATACAGGGTGTCGCCGTAGGCATCCGTTACGGGGTTGCTGAAATCATGAATGGATTGCGCTTCTTTCCGCGTGGACATTCTCCAATTTCTGTAATCCCCGAATTCTTCCTTGTTGAGTATACTGATATAAACCTTGGCTTCGGACCAGCTGACCCATTTGTCCATATCCAGATAGGAATCATCCAGTTTCCACATCAATCCCGTCTGCAGATCGCTGACGGTGCCCTTTTTATGATGGACAAAACGTTCTTCCGGGGGCATTTGGTTTTCGGAGGTGACGGTGCGGACGGGGCGGATGCCGCTGGGAAATCCTATATTTTCCCGGGCCATCCAGAATTCGTAATCCGCGCGGAAATCGTAACCCATCGCCGCCTTGGCGCCGCGGGTTTCGGTGGTCCAGGTGGTGTACCCGCACCCGGAGGTGAACACCGGATCGATATGGGTTTCACAGCCTTCCATGTCGGTGTTGCTGAGTTCGGGATTGTACAGTTCGTGGGCTTCCCCTCGGTTGGGGAACCGCCAGTCCGAGTAACCGGCGAATTTTTGATCGTTGAGTTCCTGGATATACTCCTGGCCCTGCCACCACGAAACCAGTTTGCCGAGTTTCACCCAGGTATCGTCTTGGGCCCACATCAGTTTTTTCCGGGTATCGGTCACCGTGCCGTCGCCGTTGTCGACAAATCTGGATTTGATTTTAGTTTCGCTCATGATCCTCTTTTCCTCAGGTCTTTCTCCTCCAGCCCACGGTTTTGACCGGGTCCTTCCGGCAGATGCGCACGGACCCGAAAGCGTACTCATCGGCTTGGACGATTTGCCCCTGAACGAAATCGAACCGGGGCCGCCGGGTGGAGGTGTCCGCCATGGTCCACTGCATTTTAAAGGACCCTTCGGGGAACCCGGAATCGATATGAACCGTTTCCCCGGTCTTGCCGGTGTTTTCCCATTCTTCGTGGTAGAGGGTGGCCGCTTCCTCATTGGTCGGCAGGCGCCAGTCCGCGAATCCGCCGATTGTACGGACATTCTTTTTTTCCGCGAAGTCCTTGGCTTCGTGCCAATTGAAATATTTTCCCTTGTCCTGCCAGGAATCCTTTTTCAGCCAGTACAATCCGGTTTCGGTGTCATGAATGACCAGGGGCCCGTGTTCCACGAACCGCTTTGGACCCTCCTCGATGACCTCCGGCTGGTCGGTCTGCTGTTTTTGAACAACCGGTTTGTCGGTTTGCTGGTTTTGAACAACCGGCTTGGTTTCCTCGTCCGCCATTGCGTAATCTCCCATTAATCGGTGTAACCGATTTCGACGTTTCCTTCATCGACGTTGACAATCACCGGAATCACGTAATCCCCGTTAGAGTATTCCAGCATTTTTTCCAGCCCCTGCGGATTGTTTTCCACATTGACATAGATAAAGGGTTTGCACTGTTTTTTATAATCCTGGCGGGCCTTGGTGGTGTAGGGGCAATCGTCTTTTCCGAAAATCATGTAATGGCTCATGACGCTATCTCTCTCCTACTCCGGCGAAACAACCGCTACCCGCCGAACTTTTTGGTCTCGGTCCGCCATTCGGGTTCCCAGGCCTCTTTCTCTTCATCCCGGACGGCCCGCACATGACTAAACTCGTTGTCCTTGTGTTCCCATTTTTCGTTGCCGGTGATGTAACTGAACATCATGGCGTATTGCTGGTAGTCGGGCTTCTCTTCATAGGTCCAGGTGTTGTGCCCGCCGCCCGGTGCAAACAGAGGGTCGATGTGCAGTTCGGCGCCGTCCTTGTCCCGGTTGGACACGGAAAACTCGAACAGCGATTTGGCCTCATCAAACCCGGGCAGCCGCCAATCGTCGAAGCCCGAGAATTTTTTCTCGTTCAATTCCTCGATATAATCGTTGGCCTCGAACCAGGTGATGCCGTACCCGAAATGGGCGCAGGAGTCGCTTTTTTTCCACATCAGATTCGATTGGGAATCGCTGATGGTTTCGTTGCCGTTGTCGACAATCTGAGGAACATCCGGTACCTTTTCTTCCTCTTCCTCCTCGATTTCCTCCCAATCGTCGTCGCCAATCCACTCATCGACATCGAAGCCCTCTTCATCTTCGAAATCCTCGTCGAGGGGAAGGGCCTTTTTGGCTTCCTCTTCGGGGGTTTCTTTTTCTTCCGACGGGTCTTTGACTTCTTCTTCGGACACGATGGTTCTCCTTATCGCCCACCTTATTATTTAAGGCGGCGGATTATGATGTCAAGCATCTCTCACCAAGCGGACCGAGGTGCCGGTGGTCGAGACCTGCTGGTCCACGCACACTTCTTTGAGGGCAGGAAAATAGCATTTCCAGGCGTAAGAGTCGTACCGGGTTTCCGAGGTCCAGTAGCTCCACTCGCCACCGGCCTGGTAGTCGGAAACGGACCGCTTTTTTTTGGTGGGGAGGTTCATGAACAGCTCTTCATAAGCCTCCAGAGCCTTGAGCAGGCCCCGGATTTCGCTTTTGGTGGGCAGGCGCCAATCGTTCGCCCCCAGATAATTCTGCTCGTTACAGGCCTCCCGGTAGGCATTGGCCTCGTCCCAATTGAGCCATTTGCCCAATTCCTGCCGGGAATCTCTTTTGGCCCAGATCAGATCTTCCTCCGCCTGGGTTACGGTTCCGTCGCCATTATCCTGAAACAGTTTTTCTATTTCCGCCATATAATTACCAAAACCCAAAACCAACTTCTCGTTTTGGGTTCTTGAGACCTTTCAGGTCGGCCCGACCCCTAAAAAAGGCTGGGCCCTCTTTAATACCCTCAATTTTAAGAAAGTTTACCCATAAAGTATCACCCGCCCGGCAATTTTTCAATACCTAACCGCGCAAAACAGGCCCGACCGCCGACCGGATAAATCTTTAAAAATCAACGCTGATCGCTGACGATCATGCCCTTCTTAGGCGGAATTTTACCGAGGGTGGCCCGGGCCGCCTCGTCCATGGTGCCGCGCACCAGGCGGACGCTGGTATCCAGGGTGTCATCCACCTCTTTATGCCCTCCGGTGCCGCTGGCAAAGGAAAATACGAAAGCGGTGATCCTGCCCCGGGTATTGTTGGTCCAGGTATCATACCCCCCGAATTCGGTGAACACCGGGTCGATATAAAGGACCATTTCGTATTTGTCCATAATGGATTTTTCCTTTTCCCGGTAATACAGGGAATGCGCCTCATCCTTGCTGGGCAGTCTCCAGTCGCTGTGTCCGGCGAAGGATTCTTCATTCATTTTAGCGAGGAATTTTTTAGCGGCGGAAAAGACCAGGAATCTCTTGAACACATTATAGGAATCGTTCTGCATCCACATCAGTTGAGTTTTCCGGTCTGTGACGGTTCCGTCGCTGTTATCCACAAATCGTTCTTCCATACCTTGCCTCTTAAAATTCTACCTCAAAAATTTCCATTTAGAGTTTAGATAAGGTCCCCGGATCATTGGGTTCAAAAAAAAAGCCGGAAGGTCGAAACCCTCCGGCTTGGATAAAACTAATGTAAAAATAAGCTTAACGATGGAGTTCGGACTTGGCGCCCGTAACACCGAAGATACCGCGCTCGGTGCCTTCCGGCTGACCCAGACCCGGCTCAATGTACGTGCCCGGCTGTACATGGTCCATGTGGTAATTGGTCTGATACGTTTTTCCGGAACCGGGATCGATTTTCCAGTCATGGCGGTCATAGCGCTGACGCTGACAGTTCACCAAAATGGGAGCCGGTCCCTTGTTCCAAAAGTCGGTTCTCATAGCAATCGAACCGGCCTGATACCCGCCGGGAGCAATCACTCTTGTCATTTTTTTGCCCCAATTGTAGCCCCAAGGGCCAATATCAAATGTTACCGTGGTTGATTTGGTCTCACTGGTATTGTAAAAAATCCACGAAGCGTTTTCACAAACACTGTGGTCCCCCGACTTAACCGCTGTTTCATTGGCGGAGGCCAAGGACGCGAAGGCCAACAGAACGAAAGCCACGGACAGGACGGCAATTAATTTTCTTACCATTGTGCTCCCCCTTTCAAATTGGTGGTATTTAGAAACACTTCTCAATTATATTTACTAAAAGCCAAGATGACTCAAAAACTCTTTTCAAATCCGGGGTACTTCTGAATACCATTCATATCCCGCACATTAAACACTGCGCCATGGTTCCCCCTGCGGAGGCCTACCACTAGTCTCGTATGCAGGGAAAATTAGCAAAACCCGCATATCAAGTCAAGGTTTAAATCTTACCACAACATTTAAAAAATAATCCCTTTAAAATCAACTATTTAAATTCGGATCCCGATTCCCCCGGGGGGTCTCCCCTCAGACCTGGAATTTGAGGGAGGTCAAATTTATCAAATGGGTGGAGTTCATCAGAGCCCGCTCCCCCTCCTCGGTCAGGTCGTTGACCACCAGTTGGATGGATTTCAGACTGCTCAGGGTGGTGGATTGGGCGAGATACTCGGCCCCTACGTCGGTGATCCGGTTGGATTTCAAGTTCAGCGTTCTTAAATGGGCGAACACCGCCGACTCGGCAAGGGCTTTGACCCCTTCATCTCCGATATCGTTCTGGGAAAGGTCCAACGCCCGCAGGGTGGACAATTCTTCGCATTGGGCCAACTCTTTCGCGCCGACTTCGCGAATGTATTTGGCCTTGAGGTTCAGCACCTGCCCATCCTTGCTCAGATGGGTTTTGATCAGCTTTTTAATATCGGCCATGAGTGTGACCCGCCTCAATATTCTTTAAATGGAGGTTCAATTAAATTTATCCCAACCCTTCGATGTTTTTGGCTTCGAATCCGTACTCGTCAAACGCCTTCCATCCTTGGGCCAGCATTTTCTTGGCGTACTTGGCCATCAGGTTGGCCTGAGAATGGCTGGGGTCGATTTCCAGGGTTTTTTTTATCAGCTTCAGAGCCTTTTGGACATCCTGAATCTCACTTCCGTACTTGGCAATCTGACGGTATTTATCGATCAGGTCCGAGCCCCATTTGTAATAAATATTGGCCAGTTGCCCCGGCGCTTCCTTGCTGATGTAGTCCACCAGTTCGTCATCCGCTTTCAATTGCGGAAGAAACTCCATGGCCTTCTGAAAATGATCGATTGGAACTGTGTAATCCTCGCTGTACACCTCGACAATGGAGTCCCCCGGCTTGTGCGCGGAATGCAAACCGATCGAGCTTTTCACCACCACGGACTGAATTCCGGACAGCAGTTGATGGAAGATCAGATTGCCGACTCCAAAATGAATGATGGCGTGGTAGGCCTGTTCGGTATCGCATTCCAGGGCGCGCTCGTATTCGGCGCGGGCCTCTTCCCGTTCCTCCAGCTCTTCGAGCGCTTCGGCCAGATTGTAATGATGAATGCAATTGTCCGGATCTTCTTCAAGAGCGGCGCGGAATTCCTCGATCTGCGTCTCCAGGTCGAACTCCGCCAGCTCCTCCCCTTCTTTTTCATACTCAACAACCGGCGCGTCGTCCTCCTCCGCGGGCGGGTTGGGATCGGCCTCGTGTTCCTCCGATCCCGGCACCTCGGTATCGGATTCCGCTTCCGCCGCCGGGTCTTCCGGCAGGGCGCTTTCCTCTTCTTTATCGTCCGGGTTCATGATGAACAGAATTTCCAAGGGCGCATTCGGGATTCATTTTTGTGCCAGTTCCGAGCCGTTGCGGTCGCGGACCGCGCGAATCACGCTGAGGGAGTGCTGGATGCCCCCCTTCATGCTCACATAGGGCTTGCCGCGGATGTAATTGTACCCCCACGCCATGTCTCCCTTGTGCTCTTCGCTGGTCCAGTAACAGCAATGGCTCTGGCCGAAAATGGGATCGATGTGCACCTCGTTTTTGGTCCAGTAATAATTCCAGGGAATAGACTGGTTTTCATCGAACAAGCTGGCCAATTCCTTGCGGGAAGGCAGGCGCCAGTTGGCGGCCCCCCCGAATTGGGTTTTATTGAGTTCGCGGATATAGTCCTGGGCCTTGTGCCAGTTGATCCACTGCTTGCGGATTTGATACGAGTCGAGCTGGATCCAGATCAGTTGGGTTTCGAGATCGGTCACGGTTCCATTTTTATTGTCCTGGAACCGGGGGTTGTCGGAAGTGGGATCAACCTCCGTCTTGGGCTCGGTCAGCGTCAGAATCTGTCCACCAAACTCATAATCCGTTTTATCTTCTTTCAGTTTTTGAACGTCCACGGCTGCCGGTTCTTCCGCCCGCACCGGCCCGGAAAAAACCGTCACCAGGAATACCGCCAGGGCCCACATCCCCCACACCGTTGTCCTCCGTCCGCCGATTGTCGCCATCCGCCTGCTCATCCTATTCGTCCGTAGGAGCCCAGTCCGGCTCCCACGACAGGCACAATCCGGAAGGGTTGTAAAATTGTTTTTCTTCGTTGCCGATCGATCCCCATTTGGCTACAAAATTCAAATCCGGATCGAATTTCTGAAGGCGGTGGTTCAGCGTGTCCATGACAAACACAAAACCGAAGGGATCTTCAACCACAGCCATTGGGCAATTGAACTGGCCGTCGCGTTTTCCAAATTCGCTGATGGCCCTGATGAAATTGCCTTCGCGGTCGAACAACTGCATCCGGTTCTGGCTTTTTTCCACCACCAGCAGGGTGCCGTCGTTGCGGACGGTCAGATCGTTGGGAAAGTTGAAACGCCCTTCCTCGAACCCGTACTCGCCGAATTTGGACAGGAACTGGCCGTCTTGGTTGAAAATCTGAATACGCTGGTTGTCGCGGTCGGCCACGTAAATATTGCCTTCCTGGTCGAGGGCAACACCTGCGGGATATTTGCAGAAGCCGTCGAAATCGCCGGGGTATCCGAACCCCAGCAAAAAATCGCCGTCGTCGTCGTAGCGTTTCAGGGAATGGTTGGCGGTGTCCGCCACGAGAATGGTGCCCATGGGTTCGGCGATGATGGCTTCCGGCCAGTAAAATTTATCCTGCCCCCAGCCTTCGGTTCCCACCGCCAAAATAAAATCGCCTTCCGAATCGAATTTCTGGATGCGGTGACATCCCGTATCCGCCACCCAGACATTATCCTCCTTGTCGACGGCGACACCGAAGGGTCCCTTGAACTCGCCTTCGCGATAAGGCGCCCGGGTGCCGGCTTTCTTGCCGAACTGAAACAGAAACTTGCCGTTCCCATCGAACTTCTGAATACGGTCGTTGCCGGCGTCCGCCACCCAGATATACAATTTCGAGTGATCGACACCCGCCCATTTCGGTAGCTCTTCGGGAAGAATCTCCTCCTCCCGCTCCACCAACTCCAGAGTCCCGGTGCCAACCGACCCTTCAGTGTCTTTCGATTCCTTGGAATCCCGCTCTTCCTGATCTTGCATCATCTCTATATTTCCATGGCCCGAATCTCCGCCGTCCGGCAGGGACCAGGGCCCGCTTCTAAGAATTCTTCTTAAACGAAAACGGAAGCCGGTGAAGGCTTCCGCACGGTCTGTGTTCTTGGCTCCTTAAAGAGCCTCAAGGTGGGTCCATCTCCGTGATGGGAATTCCCCTTCGGTACCCGCCCTCGGGTT